>NZ_JBGBPR010000003.1:384325-435538 GCF_041106275.1 Neobacillus sp. BF23-41 | reverse complement strand
CTGTTCAATACAGAGATCATCTTCTTGAAACTGCCTAGGTCTTTTTTAAAAATGTCCTTTACAACGGGTACACTTTATAAGCGCCAGGCGTTATTTTTTCTTCTTTAGGAGAAAATAAATACCAACCACAATTAGAAGAGCAGGCCAAAATTTCCATACAAAACTCATTCCATTTTGAAGTAAATCGAAATAGGTAGTAATTTTATCATAAAATAACAGAAGGATAGCTAAAATAAGAAAGAGAAATGCTTGGAATAATCCAGAATTCGTCTTTTGAAATCGTAGAAAAAATCCGATTGAAATGATTAAAATTAACATACCAATATTGTTGCTAGGCCAAAAGGACACCTTATCGACAAGATGGAAGTGAAGTCCAAATCCAGCCATAATGACCCCAGGAAGTATTGCCTCAAACTCTTTAGCAGAATACCCTTGACCTAAAAAGGCAATTCCAACAATCATAAGTAAGGTCGGCCATGTGAAAAATTGTTGGAAAATAGTGATTCCTGATTGCTGCAATAAGAAGTAAGCTCCAAAGCCTATAAGAATGATCCCAGGAAAAATTCGTTGATTCTTCATTAAAAACACCGCTTCCAGTAAGGTTCACTTGAATCTCGTCCATTTTTTTGGTACTGTACATAAGGAAGTATTTTAATAAAATATTTATAGGTATTAAGAAAGTCTAAAGGAAACTTTGCTAATATGGCCCTATCGGGAAGATCTTTACTCGACTTTACTTAAATATATTACCATATAGTTTCGTTTTCTGTTCACATTTTTCGAGCAAAAGTCGAAATTGCTCATGATATAATCATACTAGTTAAGTTGCAATATCTATTGGGGGTGTCCTTACAAATGCATACATTAGTGATCGGTATTAACTATAAAACTGCCCCTGTGGAAATTCGTGAGCGGTTGTCATTTAATGAAGCCGATCTTGCGGAGGCCATAAAAAAATTAAATACAAAAAAAAGCATCCTAGAAAATATTATCTTGTCTACATGTAATCGTACGGAAATTTATGCGGTTGTGGATCAATTACATACAGGCCGCTATTATATTAAAGAATTTCTGTCAGAATGGTTCGGGATAGAACAAAAAGAATTTTCTCCGTTTTTATTTGTGTATGAAGACGATGGCGCAGTGGATCATTTATTTAACGTTACCTGTGGACTTAATTCCATGGTTTTAGGAGAAACACAAATCCTTGGCCAGGTTCGTACGAGCTTTATGCTAGCGCAGGAAGTTGGAACTACTGGGACCGTATTTAACCACTTATTTAAACAAGCAATTACCGTTGCCAAACGCGCACATTCAGAAACGGATATTGGTGCTAATGCTGTATCTGTCAGCTATGCTGCAGTGGAATTGGCGAAGAAGATTTTTGGTTCACTTGCCAATAAACATGTGTTAATTTTTGGCGCAGGAAAAATGGGTGAATTAGCTGCCCAAAACCTGCACGGTAATGGTGTGAAGAAAGTTACAGTTATAAATCGGACCTATGAAAAAGCACAAGACTTAGCTAATCGTTTCAGCGGCAAAGCAAGAACCTTAGCTGAATTAGAGAAATCATTGGCGGAAGCTGATATTCTGATCAGTTCAACAGGTGCAAAAGACTTTGTTATTTCAAAAGAAATGATGGTCAAGGTCGAGAAAAAACGCAAGGGTAAGCCGCTATTTATGGTGGACATTGCTGTACCACGCGACTTGGATCCTAGAATATCTGAACTTGAAAATGTCTTTTTATACGATATCGACGATTTAGAGGGGATTGTTGAGGCTAACCTGCAAGAACGTAAGAAGGCGGCTGAAAAAATCATGCTCATGATTGAAAAAGAAATCGTAGAGTTCAAGCAATGGCTAGGAATGCTAGGGGTTATCCCGGTTATCTCGGCGCTTAGAGAAAAAGCACATGTAATCCAATCGGAAACCATGGTTAGTTTGGAGAGAAAGCTGCCAAATTTATCAGAGCGTGATCTAAAAGTGTTAAATAAACATACAAAAAGTATCATCAACCAGCTCTTAAAAGACCCTATATTACAAGCGAAAGAATTGGCTGCGCGACCTGATGCAAATCAAGCAATGGATCTTTTCATGAAGATCTTTAATATTGAAGAGCTTGTTGAGGAACAACATTCGAAAGCAGCCGAAACCAATCAAATACCGGTTACAATACCGCAGGCTTCCTTTCAGTCATAAGGGGTACGTTCTATGTTTAATGTCTTTATGACAAGGCTTCATGAATTAACCGTTGTTCTATATGCCTTCAGTGTATTGTTATACTTTTTCGATTTTCTACATCATAACCGGAAGGCAAACCGTATTGCTTTCTGGTTACTTGCATTTGTATGGGTTTTGCAAACCGTCTTTCTCGGAATCTATATGTATAAAACAGGCAGATTCCCTGTGTTAACTATTTTCGAGGGACTCTATTTTTATGCCTGGATATTAGTCACATTGTCGATTGGTATAAATCATTTATTACGAGTCGATTTTATCGTCTTTTTCACGAATATACTTGGCTTTACGGTCATGGCGATTCATACATTTGCCCCGATGCAATATGGTTCGCATATCATGGCGAAGCAGCTTGTTTCTGAACTGCTTTTGATTCATATTACGATGGCGATCCTCTCATATGGGGCCTTTTCATTATCATTCGTTTTTTCAACATTATATCTGCTTCAATATGATTTATTAAAAAGGAAAAAATGGGGAACTAGACTCATACGACTGGCTGACTTAGATAAGCTTGAAAAATCATCCTACATATTGGCCGTAATCGGTGTTCCGATGCTTCTGCTCAGTCTCATATTAGGATTGCAGTGGGCCTTTCTTAAGGTACCCGGGATGCCATGGTATGATATGAAAATCATCGGCTCATTTCTGTTATTAACCGTCTATAGTATTCTTTTATATCTTCGTATTGTGAAAAATCTATCGGGAAGAAAATTAGCGATTTGGAATACAGCTGCCTTTTTAATTGTTTTAATTAACTTTTTCTTATTTGGTCAATTATCATCTTTTCATTTATGGTATGCGTAGCGCATAACCTCAGGAGGTCGCAATCATGAGAAAAATAATTGTAGGTTCTAGACGAAGCAAATTGGCATTAACACAAACCAATTGGGTGATGGACCAGCTAAAAAAGTTGGACCCTCGCTTTGATTTTGAAGTAAAAGAAATCGTCACAAAAGGGGATCAAATCCTTGACGTTACACTTTCGAAAGTTGGCGGCAAAGGACTTTTTGTAAAAGAAATTGAGCAAGCAATGCTTGATAAAGAGATTGATATGGCCGTTCATAGTATGAAAGACATGCCAGCTGTCTTACCAGAAGGACTTACAATTGGCTGCATTCCTTTTCGTGAGGACCACCGTGATGCGCTCATTTCAAGAGGTCATGTAAAATTAAAAGATTTAAAACCAGGTGCTATTATCGGGACAAGCAGTCTTCGCCGTAGTGCACAGCTATTAGCAGCCCGTCCAGATTTAGAGATTAAATGGATCCGAGGGAATGTGGATACAAGATTAGCAAAATTAGAAACAGAAGAATACGATGCGATTATTTTAGCCGCAGCTGGCCTTTACCGTCTTGGCTGGGCTTCTGACGTAGTCACCGAATTCCTCGATGCCGATCTATGCATTCCTGCTGTCGGTCAAGGGGCATTGTCAATCGAATGCCGTGAAGATGATAAAGAACTTCTCGAACTCTTTGAAAAATTCACTTGCAAGAAAACGGAAAGAGCAGTTCGTGCAGAGCGTGCCTTCCTTCAAAAAATGGAAGGCGGGTGTCAGGTACCAATTGCCGGCTTCGCCTATGTAGCTGAAAATGATGAAATTGTCCTAAATGTTTTAGTTGCTTCACCAGAAGGACATGAAATCATTAAAGAAGAAGTTAGAGGACAAAATCCAGAAGAGCTTGGTGTTCAGGCAGCTGACTTATTAATTCAAAAAGGCGGGAAAGACCTAATTGATAAGGTAAAGCGGGAGCTCGAAGGTCAATGATCCAATCGTTACCTTTGCTTGATAAAACAGTTCTTATTCCCAGAGGAGAAAATCAAGCAAAATCCTTTTCAAAACTTGTAGAAAGGTTTGGAGGGATTCCAATCGAAATCCCTCTTATTGCCTTTCGTCCGATAGAAAAAAATCAGCGCCTTCACGAAGCTTTGCTGGTTCTAAATACATATGACTGGATTATTTTTACGAGTAACGTAACCGTTGAAACCTTCTTTTCTTTTTTAAAAAAGGAAGTGGTTAGCAAAGCGTTTCCGAAAATCGCTGTTATTGGGAAAAAGACAGCAGAGGTTTTGATGGAAAGAGGGCTATCTCCAGAGTTCGTCCCGTCAGCTTATGTTGCGGAAACGTTTGTAGAGGAATTTATCCCATTGATTGATAAGGATTCACGGGTGCTGGTTCCAAAAGGAAACCTTGCCCGAGAATATATCGCCAGATCCTTAACAGGGGCCGGTGCCGTGGTCGATGAGGTTGTGATCTACGAAACCTATATGCCCGATGAAAGCCGCCTGAGGCTGGCTAATATGCTCGCAGATAATCAACTGGATATCCTCACGTTTACGAGCCCTTCAACGGTTGACCATCTAATGGATGTAGTGAAGGAGTATCGATTGGATGAGCAGCTGAAAAATTGCATCATTGGCTGTATCGGTCCGGTTACCGAGAAGAAATTACGTGCTTATGGATTAATGGTCCATGCCTCACCAAAAGAGTACACCGTAAAAGAAATGATTAACAGTACGATTGCCTATTTAGATATGGAGGAATAATAAATGGATCTTCAATTTAAACGTCATCGCCGCTTACGCTCAAGTGCGAGCATGCGCTCACTTGTTAGAGAAAATCACTTAAAAGCGGAGGACTTTATTTATCCGTTATTTATTTATGAAGGTGAGAATATTCGAAATGAGGTCTCATCAATGCCTGGTGTATACCAAGTATCGATGGATTATTTGGAAGCAGAAATGGAAGATATAGTTGCACATGGAATTAAATCCGTTCTCCTATTTGGGATTCCAAAAACGAAAGATGCATGTGGTGAGCAAGCATTTCATGACCATGGGATTGTCCAGGTTGCGACCCGTTTTATCAAAGAAAAATTCCCAGAGATCATTATCGTTGCGGATACATGTCTTTGTGAGTATACAAGCCATGGGCACTGCGGAGTAGTTGAAGGGGAGAAGGTTCTAAACGATCAATCACTTGAATTGCTTGTAAAAACTGCCGTGGCTCAAGCGAAAGCAGGTGCAGACATTATTGCGCCATCTAACATGATGGACGGCTTTGTTGCAGCGATCCGTGCGGGACTGGACGAAGCTGGCTTTACAGAGATTCCGATCATGTCTTATGCCGTAAAATATGCATCAGCATTCTACGGACCTTTCCGTGAAGCTGCTGAAGGCGCGCCGCAATTTGGCGATCGCAAGACCTATCAAATGGACCCTGCTAACCGGATGGAAGCCTTTAGAGAAGCAGAATCCGATGTGGAGGAAGGTGCCGACTTCTTAATCGTGAAGCCGGGTATGCCATACCTTGACATTGTTCGTGATATGAAAAATACCTTTAATTTACCGATTGTTATTTACAACGTAAGCGGAGAATATGCAATGGTTAAAGCCGCTGCCCAAAACGGCTGGATTGATGAGAAAAACACGGTTCTTGAAATGTTAATGGGTATGAAACGTGCAGGCGCTGACCTTATTATTACTTATGCTGCCAAAGATGCAGTTCGCTGGTTAAAAGAAGACCAATAATTTGAAAAGAGGGAATGGAATGCGTTCTTATACGAAGTCGATTGAAGCATTTAAAGAAGCCCAAACCATCATGCCAGGCGGAGTGAATAGCCCGGTTCGTGCCTTTAAATCCGTGAATATGGACCCGATTTTTATGGAAAGAGGAAAGGGCTCTAAAATCTATGATATAGATGGCAATGAGTACATTGACTACGTTCTTTCATGGGGGCCGCTTATCCTCGGCCATACGAATGACCGCGTGGTAGAAGGCTTAAAAAAGGTTGCTGAACTTGGGACAAGTTTCGGTGCACCTACTTTAATGGAAAATAAACTAGCTAATCTTGTCATTGAACGGGTACCATCGATCGAAGTCATTCGGATGGTATCTTCAGGAACAGAAGCAACGATGAGTGCCCTTCGTTTAGCCAGAGGCTATACGGGCCGTAACAAGATTTTGAAATTTGAAGGCTGTTACCATGGTCATGGGGACTCCCTTTTGATTAAGGCGGGCTCAGGCGTGGCCACACTCGGTTTACCTGACAGCCCTGGAGTTCCAGAAGGCGTAGCGAAAAATACGATCACAGTGCCTTACAATGACCTTGAGAGCGTGAAGTTTGCGTTCGAACAATTTGGCGACGATATCGCGTGTATTATCGTTGAACCTGTGGCCGGTAATATGGGACTAGTACCACCACTGCCAGGATTCTTAGAAGGTCTGCGTGAAGTTACTTCAGCTAACGGCGCATTGCTTATTTTTGATGAAGTAATGACTGGCTTCCGTGTAGGCTACAATTGTGCACAAGGCTATTTCAATATCACTCCTGATATTACATGTCTTGGTAAAGTAATCGGCGGCGGTCTTCCTGTTGGTGCTTACGGCGGTAAGGCGGAAATCATGCAGCAAATTGCTCCAAGCGGTCCGATTTATCAAGCAGGTACCCTGTCTGGTAACCCACTGGCAATGACCGCCGGCTATGAAACGTTAAGCCAATTAACACCAGCTCATTATGAAGAATTTATTCGTAAGGGCGACTTACTGGAAAAAGGCTTTAAGGCTGCAGCTGAAAAATATGATATTCCAATAACATTTAACCGTGCAGGTTCGATGATTGGCTTCTTCTTTACCAATGAAGCTGTCATTAATTATGAGGTAGCAAGATCATCCAATTTGGAATTCTTCGCAGCGTATTATCGCGAAATGGCTCTTCAAGGAATCTTCTTGCCGCCTTCACAATTTGAAGGGTTGTTCTTATCTACGGAGCATTCCGATGAGGATATTGAAAAGACAATCCGTGCAGCAGAGATTGCTTTTTCGAAGCTTAAATAACAATGTTCTCGGCACCCACCTTTTTTTGGTGGGTGTTTTTTTGTGTGGTTAGAAACTTAATAAGTTGAGCCAGTCCGGGGACTGGCTTTTATAGCATTCGAGGGTAGTTCAAAAATGGGGTTTGGCGGAATCAGTCTGAGTTTGGCGGAATAAATGTAAGGGTTCGCGGAATTAGTCCGAGTTTGGCGGAATAAACATGAAATTCAGTGGGAATCCCAGTCAACTTAGCGGAATCCGCCCTCACCATAAGAAGAGCAACCCTCTGGAAATCAAAGAGATCAAGGCCTGAGTAATCTAAAAATAGGTAACTAAAAAGCAGTTTGGCGGAATCCATCCGGGTTTTGGCGGAATAAATATTAAAGTTGGCGGAAAAAGTCCAAGTTTGGCGGAATCATTCAGAAATTCGGCGGAAATCCCACTCAACTTGGCGGAATCCACCCTATCCATCCGCCCACCAGCCCAAACCTAAAACAAAACCAATCTCAAACCAGCTCCCAACCCTCAAAAAAACTTCAATCCACCCCCCATTCCCAAATATTACGATTCTTTTCCAGACTAAACTCTCTTTTTTATCATAAATAAAAGCCTTGGTTCATAGAGTGTAAGTGACATAGTGATTTTGAGTGAAGGAAACGAAAGGAGGAGTCGCTTTGTCTCAGGAGAATCAATCGTGCCTACGATTTTCTTTGGAGGAGTCATTGTGGTTTAGAAAAGGACAGGAAGTCGAAGAGCTTGTTTCCATTTCTCTAGACCCAGACATTACCATCCAAGAAAACGATCAGTACGTAACCATAAGAGGTTCGCTAGAACTCACAGGCGAATATAAAAGTTACGAACCTACCAATGAAAACGAAGATGAAGATGTAACATCGCAAAAGTTTGTGGAGAGGGTCGATGCACAAGAGGGAGGAACCTGTGAGTTTTCACATCGATTCCCTGTCGATATCACGATCCCCAATAATCGAATTCAAAGTATCTATGATATCGATGTCCTCGTCGAATCATTTGATTATTCGATCCCTGAGCGCAGCTGCCTCAAGCTAGCAGCTGAACTGACCATTAGCGGCTTATACGGAACTGAGCAAAAACAGAAGCAACAGCAACAACCGCAGGAAGAATTAGTTGAACTTGAGCTTATCCCTCGCTCTGAAATTGAGTTCTTTGAGGAAGATTCTGAAGATATTGAAGTCGAACTTGCATCAGTTCAGAGCAGTTACCAAGATAACTTCTTGTTTCAAGCTGAGGCAAGAAAACCACAAGAAGAAGACGAGAGTGTGGAAATTTTAACGAAGTTTCCGACCTTCAATTATCAACCACAGGAAGACGTTGAGGAAGAAGCTAACCAACCATCCTTGGATTTCGTAGAGGCAAGGAATGAAGCCAGCCAACCAGCCTGGGAATTCGAAGAAACAAGAAGTGAATCCAGCCAACCTTCATGGAATTTCCAAGAAGCAAGAAGTGAAGCTAGCCAGCCAGCTGAGACCATCCAGCCAGAAGTGGTTGAAGTAAAGCCAGCGCCATCTCCAACTGTCCAGTTTGAAGAAGAAGTTCATCCAGCAGAGGAAAGCTCTTCCGCACATGAAGAAGCACCACCAAAGAATATTAAAAAGAAAAAACCGGCAAAAAAGAAAAGCATGACATTAACTGAATTTTTTGCTCGGAAGGATGAAAGTTCGGCCCAGGCGAAAGTAAAAGTTTGTATCGTCCAAAAGGGGGATACCGTTAACAGCGTGGCAGATCGTTACGATGTGTCGGTACAAAACCTCATGCGCATCAACAATCTTGAACTCAGCCAAGATATATTTGAAGGTCAAGTATTATATATTCCCGGCAGCCTTACAAAAAAATAATTTTTAAAAGATGAGCGGGTTCCTTTGACCTGCTCACCTTCTTTTCATACACAGTCAAACTGCTCCAGTCCATACGCCGCTAAACGGGCGCTTCCGCTTTTAAAATGAAAGTGAGTTGAGTACTCATGAATAACCCGAATCTACTAAACACATTTGCTCCCATCTTAAGAAATTACCTTGTTGAGCCTCATTTTGTAGAGGATTTCGGCAGTGTTCATAAGATTTATTCAAACAAAGGAACGTTTGCCTTAAAAAAAATCGACCCTGCGACCGGGACCGACTTCATTCGCCATGTTCATCTCCTCTACCAAAAAGGGTATAATCGCATCGTTCCCATTTACCCTACGATGGACGGCAGATATGCGGTCTTACACGAGAACAATCTTTATTACTTAATGCCGTGGATGTCGAATGAACAAAAGGAAGACCGGCAGCAAAAAGATCAACAACTTTTTCGTGAACTCGCTCGTCTTCATACCCTGTCCGCCAAAGAAATTACCTTGAACAAAGAAGAGCGGACTGAGCACTATGAAAAGACGATTCAACAGCATGAAAAACAACAGGCATTTCTCGATGGCTTCATCGACGAATGTGAAAAAAAGACCTATATGTCGCCGTTTGAATTATTATATTGCCTTTATTACAATGAAATCAGCCAGGCGCTCCGATTTTCGAAAACGAAATTTGAAGAATGGTATGAAAAAACGAAAGACGATGAAAAGGCCCGCATGGTTATAACGCACGGAAAATTGTCACCCGAGCATTTCTTGTATGATGATAAAGGGTACGGCTTTTTTATTAATTTTGAGAATGCTCACTACGGCTCACCGATTCACGATCTCCTTCCCTATTTATCACGTGCCTTAAATACCAACCCGAAGCGCAGCGACACAGCCATTGACTGGGTATACCACTACTTTAAATACTTTCCATTTAAAGCAGATGAAAAACTATTATTCTACAGCTATTTAGCGCTTCCGATTCCAATCATCCAAGTGGCAGAAAGCTACTATCGAAAGTCGCGTCCAAAGAATGAATTAAAATATGTCCGTCAGCTGCAGCACCGCTACTGGCATTTGAAAAATTCCGAATATGTCGTCATGAGAATGACCGAAATGGATGCGCAGGCAGCCGCCGCCGCAGCAGCAAAAGAAGGAGCCCAGCCGCAGTAATCCTCTGCAAAATGGGCTCCTTAAACGATTTCAAAATATAGTGACACGGCTATGGCAACAAAAACCATTAATAATAAGATATCTAAAAACGTTGGAATGATGAGTGTTCGAATAAATTGGAAGATCACAAACGGAATAATTAACTGTGCGCAAACTCTCCGGCAGGTTCTAAACCAGGGTTGGTATTTAAATTTTTGGAAATTTCTTTTCACCGACAACCCCCCCTTTACAAATCTGGCATATATTTTCTTTATGTATATTCCACAAGTGCGGAGAACTCTCCAAAAAAACGGCATATAGTATAAAAAATAAAAAAAGTGGTTATCATTATTGACGTCAAACCCTTTTTTTCGGTAGTATAACTATATAATTTAATTACATAAGCAAAGACAGGGAAGAGTACGATACAAACCTGCTTCAAGAGAGGGAAATCATTAGCTGGAAGATTTCCTAAGCAGCATATCGGAAGGTCGCCCACGAGCTTCTTCTGCGAACGGATCTAAACATCCTATTAGTTGAAGACGGACTAAATCCGTTATCTACATAAGTGCCAATCCGTTTTTTGGATTGGAAAAAAGGTGGTACCGCGAAGCAAACTCCATTCGTCCTTTTATGACGAATGGGGTTTTTTATGTGGAAAAGGGGCGGAGCGGCGCAAAAACGAATAAGGACATCCAAACTTTGTGGAAAAATACATTTTACACACGAATTAAGTGAACACTGGCTCTGCTCACACCGCCTTTGTTATGTTGGTTGGTGTGCTGCTCATCTGGTATCACTTTTCACGATTAGTTTATTTTAAGGAGGAATTTTACAATGGAAACAAAGGAACTAACAATGCCTACGAAATACGACCCACAAACGATTGAAAAAGGGCGTTATGAATGGTGGTTAAAAGGTAAATTTTTCGAAGCAAAAAACGATGAGGGCAAAGAGCCGTACACAGTGGTTATCCCGCCGCCGAACGTTACTGGGAAACTTCATTTAGGTCATGCTTGGGATACAACGCTTCAAGACATCGTGACCCGGATGAAGCGGATGCAAGGATTTGACGTTCTCTGGTTGCCTGGAATGGACCATGCTGGGATTGCTACCCAAGCTAAAGTAGAAGAAAAACTTCGCAATGAAGGCAAAAGCCGCTACGATCTAGGAAGAGAAAAGTTCGTCGAGGAAACATGGAAGTGGAAGGAAGAATATGCGTCCCATATCCGCCAGCAGTGGTCGAAACTGGGCCTAGGCCTAGATTACAGCCGCGAGCGTTTCACGCTGGATGCAGGCTTATCTGATGCCGTTAAAGAGGTTTTTGTTACCCTTTATAAAAAAGGTCTCATTTACCGCGGGGAATATATTATTAACTGGGATCCGTCCACCAAAACAGCTCTTTCCGACATTGAAGTCATTTATAAAGATGTTCAAGGTGCTTTTTATCATATGAGTTATCCGCTTGCCGATGGTTCTGGAAATATCGAGGTTGCTACGACCCGTCCAGAAACGATGCTGGGAGATACCGCGGTTGCCGTACACCCAGAAGATGACCGCTACAAGCACCTGATTGGCAAAACTGTTATCCTCCCAATCGTTGGCCGTGAAATTCCAATCGTTGGTGACGACTATGTGGATATGGAATTCGGATCTGGTGCAGTAAAAATTACGCCAGCACACGACCCGAATGATTTTGAAGTGGGTAATCGTCATAATTTAGAGCGGGTTCTCGTAATGAACGAAGACGGCTCGATGAATGATAGAGCTGGCAAGTATAAAGGACTCGACCGTTTTGAATGCCGTAAGCAAATCGTTAAGGACTTGCAGGAACAAGGTGTTCTTTTCAAAATTGAAGAGCATCCGCATTCCGTAGGCCATTCCGAACGAAGCGGTGCTGTTGTTGAACCGTATCTTTCCACCCAGTGGTTTGTTAAAATGCAGCCGCTCGCAGATGAAGCGATTGCCCTGCAAAGCAAAGAAGAAAAAGTAAACTTTGTCCCAGACCGCTTTGAAAAAACCTACCTCCGCTGGATGGAGAACATCCGCGACTGGTGTATTTCGAGACAGCTTTGGTGGGGGCACCGAATCCCAGCTTGGTATCACAAGCAAACAGGTGAAGTATATGTTGGTACAGAAGCACCGGCAGATGCTGAGAACTGGGAGCAGGATAAAGACGTACTCGATACATGGTTCAGCTCCGCGCTATGGCCTTTCTCAACCATGGGCTGGCCTGATACAGAAGCGTCTGATTTCAAGCGTTACTTCCCAACCGACGTGTTAGTAACAGGCTATGATATTATTTTCTTCTGGGTATCGAGAATGATTTTCCAAAGCATTGAGTTTACAGGCGAGCGTCCATTTAAAGATGTTCTTATCCACGGTCTCGTTCGTGATGAACAGGGACGGAAAATGAGTAAGTCGCTTGGTAACGGCGTCAATCCAATGGATGTCATCGAAAAATACGGTGCCGATGCCCTACGATACTTCCTGTCTACAGGAAGCTCTCCAGGTCAAGATTTACGTTTTAGCTTTGAAAAAGTAGAGTCAACATGGAACTTTGCCAATAAAATTTGGAATGCCTCCCGTTTCGCGTTAATGAATATGGACGGTATGACCTACGAAGAGATTGATTTTAGCGGAGAAAAATCGGTTGCCGACAAGTGGATTTTAACACGCTTAAATGAAACGATTGAACATGTAACAAGACTTTCAGACCGCTATGAATTTGGTGAAGTGGGCCGTGCACTATACAACTTTATCTGGGATGACTTCTGTGATTGGTATATTGAAATGGCGAAATTGCCGCTATATGGTGAAGATGAAGCAGCCAAGAAAACAACTCGTTCGATTCTGGCACATGTATTAGATCAAACGATGCGTTTATTGCATCCATTCATGCCATTTATCACTGAGGAAATTTGGCAGAACCTTCCTCACCAAGGAGAATCAATTACAACAGCAGCATGGCCTGAAGTAAATCCAGCTTATTCTGATGACCAAGCAGCACAAGAAATGAAACTGCTCGTCGAGATGATTCGCGCGGTTCGGAATATTCGTGCTGAAGTAAATACTCCAATGAGTAAGAAAATCAAAATGCTAGTCAAAGCAAAGGATGAAACGGTACTCAAAGCAATTGAGAATAACCGCGGCTATATTGAACGCTTCTGTAATCCAGAAGAATTACAAATGGGCGTTGACCTTGAAACGCCTGAAAAAGCAATGACAGCCGTGATTACTGGATTAGAAATCATCCTGCCGCTTGAAGGCTTGATTAACATCGATGAAGAAATTGCTCGTCTCGAAAAAGAATTTGACCGCTTAAATAAAGAAGTGGAAAGAGTTCAGAAGAAACTAAGCAATGAAGGCTTCATGAAAAAAGCACCTGAGAGTGTTGTAGCCGAAGAGCGTGCCAAGGAAGATGATTATCGTGAAAAAAGAGCGATTGTCGAAGCACGCATTAAAGAATTAAGAGGGTAATAATTAGTTTGGCGAGGCGAATTCTCTGAGGATTCGTCTCGCCTTATTACTTACCCTAAAAAAAACGATCATAATCAACATGATTGATGCAAATATGCCAGAGATTACAATTTATCAGCGGTTTTCAGGAATATATCAGCGAAAACGTCTAATATATCAGCGAAAATTGGATTTTATCAGCGGAAATTCCACTTTTATCAGCGAATCAAAAAATAGATTGCACTTTAGAAGTAAATATTAATCAAACATTAAAATATAGATGGGGTGTCACGAATGTTTGCTACATATAAAGAAGCCCTAGAATGGATTCATGCGCGGTTAAGACTGGGAATCAAGCCAGGGTTAAAGCGGATGGAATGGATGATGGACAAGCTTGGCAATCCAGAAACAAAAATGAAGACGGTTCATATTGGCGGTACCAATGGTAAAGGCTCCACCGTTACTTTTCTCCGTTCGATTCTTGAAGCAGGAGGGTATTCAGTGGGTACCTTTACCTCGCCCTATATTGAACAATTCAATGAGCGGATCAGTGTGAATGGGAAGGCCATATCAGATGCGGAGCTGCTCCAACTAGCCAATATCATTCGCCCATTGGCCGACGAATTAGAAGAAACAGAGCTTGGCGGGCCGACTGAGTTTGAAGTCATCACCGCGATGGCGTTCCATTATTTCGCAACCATGAACAAGGTTGACGTTGTCATTTTT
The DNA here is from genome assembly GCF_041106275.1 of Neobacillus sp. BF23-41. Taxonomy (NCBI): domain Bacteria; kingdom Bacillati; phylum Bacillota; class Bacilli; order Caryophanales; family Bacillaceae; genus Neobacillus; species Neobacillus sp. BF23-41. The sequence goes on along the minus strand of NZ_JBGBPR010000003.1, from coordinate 421,277 downwards.
GAAGTCGGATTAGGCGGAAGATTTGATTCAACAAATATCATCCAGCCATTAGCCTCGATTATTACCAATATTGGTCTTGATCATACGAACATCCTCGGAAACACCTATGAGGAAATTGCGTTTGAAAAAGCAGGGATTATCAAAGAAAACACCGCCATTTTTACGGCAGTCAAACATCCAGGGGCGATCAAGGTAATTGAGGACCAAGCAGATAAGAAAAAAGCACCACTTTACCGCTTGAATCAGGAATTTTCGATTAGTGCTCATAAATCCCTATCAAAGGGTGAAGTGTTTGATGTCATCACTCAACTTCAAACCATCGACCAATTAGAAATCAGGATGATCGGTCAGCATCAAACGGAAAATGCCGCACTTGCTGTCATGGCCGCCCAATTTTTAAATCAAAAAGATTCATTCCTTATTACAGAGCAAGCTATTCGTACGGGCTTAAAAAGGGCTTACTGGCCAGGGAGATTTGAAATCCTTTCTGAAAGTCCACTTGTGATTATTGATGGGGCCCATAATGAAGAGGGAATATCTGCTCTAACCCATGAATTAAGTACTAGATATCAACATCGCAGTATTCAGATCGTGTTTGCTGCGTTATCGGATAAAAAGCTTGATCAAATGATTGCCAAGCTGGACCAAACGGCTTCCCAAATTGCCTTTGTCAGCTTTGATTTTCCACGTGCAGCTAAAGCGGAAGAATTACTCAAAATTAGCCAATCACCAAACAAATTGGCAGTCGATGACTGGGGTCCTTTTCTTATAGAAGAGATCCAAAATTTAGATAACAACAGCATGTTAGTCATAACGGGTTCCCTCTATTTTATTTCAGAAGTAAAACCAATTTTGGCTAACTATTTGAAAAATAAGATAATTTCTTTATGACAAGTTATTTTTATAAAGGTAAAATAATTTTATCTAAATAAAACAGAGGGGAGGATAAGCATGAAAGTAAAACCTTACGTCAAGAATGCTATTTTTCTTGTCTGGATTTTGCTGGTCCCCGCAGGAACCTGGTTGATCTATAAGGCTTATCCTCCCAATTTCACTGGGCATTGGTTAGATATTTTTGCATTTTTGCTGTTAACCTGTGTGGTTGCAACCATGCCAATTGTCATTAATGAAATGTTTATTTTTTTAATCCAATGGGTGGCGCTTGCTACCTTTTTAAGGTTTGGTTTATTTGTTGAGATTATTTTTGCACAAATAGCTGTGATTGTTTTACTGCTAAAATTAAGGATCCTCCGAAAAGGTGAATTATACCGGCTGCCAGTTAACCTAAATATGTTTTTCTAGTTTCCTGTACCAGCGGGATTGTCTACTACTTACTTGGTGGACAGACAGGCCCTAATATTACTATCGACTCCAAGTCGTTATGGCTTGCCATCTTATATGCAGTGGTAAGTTATTCGATGAACCAAATCATAGTTTCATTCAATCTTTATTTTATCTATAAAAGCAAGGTATCCTATTTTGGAAAGGATTTCATTGTTGAGACCATTACAACATTCATCACCTTCCCAATTGGTTTAGTGTTGTATATTCTCTATGAACAGGACGGAATCTTAGCCCTCCTGTTTGTTGGCGTTCCGTTTGTTAGTTTATCAATGATTTTCAGACTCTATTATTCAAGTGAAAAAATAAATGAATATTTGCAAAAAGCCTCAGAGATTGGACACCAGATGGCCGAGCGCTTGAAAGTGGATGATGTCGTTGAGTTGTTAATTCAGAAGCTGAGTGAAATGCTGCCGGTTGATTATGCTTATATCCTTGAAGTAACAGGGGATGAGCTTATATTGGTTCGTGGGATTGAAGGGGACGTACCCAATGAATTGCCACCTGTGAAAAAAAACCAAGGAATTAGCGGGATGGTATGGGGCGAGCAAAAGACCTTGATCTATTCAGCGAGGAAAGAGTGGCGGCAATATGCAAACGGTCACATTCCTGAGGACGCGGAAAGTATCCTCGGCGTTCCAATCGTAAGAAGCAAAAAAGTAATTGGGGTGTTATTACTAGCTTCAAAGCGAAAACGTGCTTTTGAAAATTTCCAGCTGATGATTATCGATATCCTTTGTTCCCACTTCGCCGTTGCAATTGAAAATGCAAAGCATTATGAACTAACCAAAATGCAAAGGGAACACTGTTCATTAACCAAACTTTACAATTACCGCTATTTTGAAAATATGTTAACCGAAGAATTTGAAAAACTGATGCGGTTCGAGCGCCGAATGCTCTCGTTAATCCTTCTCGATATTGACCACTTTAAAATAGTAAACGACACCTACGGTCATCAGAGCGGAAATGAAATCCTCTTTGAGCTTGCCAACAGGCTAAGTAAATTGGTAGGTGCTTGTGGCACGGTGGCACGTTATGGCGGGGAGGAATTTGTAGTTCTTTTAGCAGATTCAGCAAAAGAAGAGGCCTACCAAATGGCTGAACAAATTAGGCAAATGATTTCCGATTGGCCATTTACACTAAAACAGTCTTTAGATATAGATAATACCCAACAAAAGGTAATGATTACTGCCTCGATTGGGGTGGCTACTGCGCCTGAAGATGCGGAAGATGCACTTGTGTTGATACGACATGCTGATCGTGCGCTATATGTTGGGGCGAAGCGGGCTGGTAGGAATCGGGTGGCGGAGTATTCGTCGTGCTAAATAAAAGAAGGAAGTTCCATATTTTGGAGCTTCCTTCTTTTATTAATGTATTAAAGATGAACTTAATAAGTGACTTTTGATTTATCGGATATTCTAGGACTAATAATTTGACTTTTAATAGTAAGTGATTTAATTCCAACTGTTTTTTCGCTTTCCATACAATTATCCCTATATGTTGTGGGGTTATAAGTGTATGAATATACTCCAGGAATACTTCTTTTTTCTAAGGGTGTAATTGTTCCCTTTACGCATACTTTAGTGAGGCCATCAGAGTTTTTAAATGTAAAACCCGTTAGATCGGCATCCCCGGTTATATGTATGCTTGAGTTCACAGGTTTCATAATTTCATCATATAATTTTGCATCACCAACTATTACAATTTGTGACCCGATAAATCCATTAGGATTAAACTTACCTATTTCGGAGGGGGTGGTCTTGTCTAAACTGTATATAAATATTGTAGAACCAGAAATGGCGTGAGACAGATGATCAAAATTTACACCATTATTAAAAACTATAAAAGAATTAGAGATTCCATTAGTTTCAGGAATATTTTCAGGGGCCAAGTTTGTACTACAATCAACCGTAGTATAATTTTTACCAAAATCAGCGGTTGTACATTGTCTTAAATTTTTTTCTTCTATTAGATTAATAAGGTTTTCGTGCAAAGGTACAAGAATAGGAACACTTGGTACAATTTCAATACTTTCCGGGTTGATTGTATAGGAAAAGTTATAGGTTGCACTAATCTTCTTTTCTGGTTCATGGTTATAATAACCATAACTTTCGAAACTAATACTGAAACATTCTGAATTACTTGGCATACCAACCACACAACTAGTTTTTATTATCCCGTTTGGATTAATTTTAATCTTAAAAAAACTATTAGCATCAACAGTTTTTTCTTCAAGAAAGTAATCAGAAGAGGTAGTAAAAAGGGAAGTATTTGATTTATATGCATTGTTTAACTCGATAGGGTATCTATCTTTAAAGTTAGTAATTAAATTATCTTTTGAAATAGTACCATTATATAAACTATTCATGAGTTCATTTTGTTTTTCTATATTGTATAATTGTCCATTTAGGTAAGCTTTTAATTGAGTTTCATAGTATTGAATTCCCATTTCAGCAATATCTGTTGTTTTAATGTTACTTTCGGCTTTCGAAACTTGCTTCACGTTGCTAACTGAAGTACTGATTACTGCTAAACCTAATACTGAAAACACTACGATTGTTAACAGAACAACTACAAGGGTCATTCCTCGCTCATTTTTTAGAGTCTTCACATAAATTCCTCCTTATAGCCTAGAAATAATGGTTTTAACCTCATATGTTTGGCTTGGATTCTTTTTGTCTTTTATGATGATTTTAAGGTATAAAGGTTCTGAAGTATTGACAGAAGTTGTATTTAAAAAGGGAACTTCGGTAGTTCCATGATAATCGAATAATGAGTATTCATAGTCTGTATTCGATAATTCGATCGTTCTAATAACCGTACCGGTTGAATCTTTAACAAGGAGTTGTATCTTACTCGCATCAGGATTCCGATTAACGACAATATTATACGATCCATAGGATTCATGTACTTTGTTAATATTTGTGATGATAATATTCATTTCTTGCTGTAATGAAACCGTAGCCTTGGATTTCTTTGAATAATCAATTCCATTTAATAAAACGCCATAAAGCAAACTGCCGATTATGGAAAGAATCGCCAGTGTTGCAAGTAATTCAATAAGTGTAATTCCATCTTCGTTCTGGAGGTGTTTAATCATTTATTTATCCTCCTTTTTAGTTTTTTAAGTAGGTATAAGTCTCAGACACCAGTTTTGTTCCCTTTTTCACTTGAACATGTATTTTTGATAAAGAAATATCCACTTTAGGATCAATATTTGTATCAACCTCGACTTCGACAATAAAGTTTTGCTTAGTTAGGAATAATTTAAGAATTCCGCTATTTTTCTTAATGTCATTGGTTAAGTCTAACTTTGGATAACTAGATTTTGGAATGGTTGTCTCTGTTGAGGACCTGGAAAATAGGATCAGATTTTTAAGTTCCTGATTTTTTTCAGGGTTTACTTTAAATTCCTCCTGTACTTCCCTAGCAATATTAGTAGCCTTCATTTTGTCTGAGGAGATCGCATTATATTGAAATGAGTTTGTGAAAAACGTCAAGAAGCTTAGCAAAATAATAGATAGTATCACAATTGAGGCTAAAAGCTCTACTAAAGTAACCCCTTTTTCATTATTGATTAAATTAAACATAGAATCACCCGCCATATCTAACTAATGTCTAGGGTAAAATTACCTAGATAAAAAAATTTTTCGCTGTCTTTTAAAATGCTTATTAGTATTATACAATATTTAGTAGACTGATTTTGTCTGATTTTTATGGATATCAATAAAAAATTTACTTTCTTGATGAAAAATGTAGATTAATAGTATAAATAGACTATATAAAGGGGAATGCATAAGTGCAAATGATTATATGGGCCATTAGTTCTATGGTGATTTTGATGTTAATAATATCCTTTTTACCATTAGGGTACACCTTAAAGGGGAAGTTCTTTTTAGTTTTAACTAGCTTTATTTTGTCTCTTGGTGGACTTGCTGCGGTTTCAATCTTTCCATTGTTGGAGACTGCCTTAATGCTTTTTGCGCTTATCTTTTTTGTAGCATATTTTATGAATAGCCGTTTGGGAACTTTACTATCCAAAGAAAATAATGTCTTTGGCGATGATTTTGATGACGAATTTGAGAGTCACGAATCTGTTTACGAAAAAGAAAGTGTAAAAGATGTTAATTTGGTGAAAATTGACGAAGACTTAGCGTCACCTATTTCATCAAATACAAATCTAGAAAAAGATACTGTGACTGAATTAAGTTCTTATCCAGTCATGTCTGATAGTGTAGAAAAAACAGATAATGAAGCTGAAACAATCGATGAGGATATTTCATTTTTCTTAGAAAGAAATACAGAAGTAGATGTATACGAACAAATGGAAGATAAAAACATGGAAAATGGCTATGTATTAGATATTGAGAGTTTTCTAGAGATTGAAGAAAAAATGGTGCAAGAGCATTTGCTGGAAGAAATTCATGAACTTTCACCAATCAAAGTAGAAAAGAAATTACCTACATATCTAGAAGAGGAAGAAGATGACTCACTTTTTGATTTCCTTCTTGCTCAAAAAGAAGTAGCTGCTAATCGGGATGATATTTTAGACGAAATTGAACCGAAGGAAAAGGTTATCCTACAAAAGTAACTAACAATAATTGTTATATAATAGATTACTTGTTGAAGTATAATGTGAGTGTTTGAAGGGAGGCAGATATTTTGGGCAAGAACCAGCAATTGATCAAATTGTTTGTTGTTTTACTTTTTTGTACGGCATTTATATTTAGTTTCTCCCATTATGGCGCTAAAGCATTTGAGAAAATAACAAATGTAGACGGGAAATTCTCTGATGGTACTACTATCGGCGCGTTAGATGTTTCAGGTAAGACTAAAGATGAAGCAAAAAGTCTGTTAGAGGAAAAGTATGTCGCATGGCTTAAAGATACATCCATTGAACTGCAATATAGGGAAAAAACAGCACCTTTTGATTTAAATCAATTCTCTCTAGAATCCGAGCAAACAGTAGATTCAATTAAGGATGGGGAAAAAAATCCTGCTTTTATTACTGTCGATAAAAAACAAGTTGAAGAACAATTACATATTTTATTTCCTCAATTAATAACAAGTGATGTTATTCGAGTTTGGGATTCGAAGCTAAAGTTAATTCAAGTAAAAAGGCCGATCTAATAATAGCAAATCCAAATAAAGCAAAGTATATTTTTAAACTTACCTTAGAAAACAAGCAATTGAAGGTTACTATGACGGGTGAAAAGTTTGTATATAAATATCAAATAACTACAAAAGACGAACAAAAGTTAGCACCTAAAACAATCATTCAATATAGCCCTTTGCTTCTGCCTGGAAAGACAAAGGTACAAACAAAAGGTGAACAGGGTCAAATCGTAAAGGTTTATCGGGAAGTCTATCAAGGAGATCAATTCCTTAAGAGCGAATTGATTTCTGAAGATTATTATCCACCATCCTATCGGATTGAAATTCACGGGCTTGCTGGAAGTGGACAAACAACTACCCAAACTACCACGGATACATCTGGCAATCAGGTTGATTACAGTAGCCAGACTATAGATACAACGAGTCCTGATGGAAATCAATCGACGACAACTTCTGATAGTCCCCAGCAGGAATCTACTGATAATGAATTATGGGGAAAGCCAAATGAACAACCAAAATAAAAGCAGGGATGTAAAATGAGGCAAGCGAGAAAAAGACTGGGTGATTTGTTAATTGAAGAAGGATTGATTACACCTGAACAACTTCAATCCACTATGGATGAAAAAGATGCTGCTCAAAAACTTGGAGATGCCCTTTTACAGAGGGGGTATTTGACAGAACAGCAATTAGTTGAAGTGCTAGAATATCAACTAGGAATTCCACATGTCAGCCTGTTTCATTATCCATTTGATACAAATCTTTTTTCATTGATCACAAAAGAAGCAGCTAAAAGGAATTTAATCATCCCGTTAAAAAGGGATGGGAATAAGCTTTTCGTAGCGATGGCGAATCCGACAGATTTTATCGTGATCGACGATTTACGTTTGTCAACAGGATTTCATATTGAGCCTGCCATTTCGACCAAGGACGATATTCTTCGTACCATAAATAAATATTATGATGTCGATGATGGGTTCGATGAATTACTTGACGAACTCCCACAAAATGATCGGGGCAGAAATGATGATGTTACCGATCAAAATTCACCGATTGTTCGTTTGGTGAATCAAATTTTATCGAATGCTGTGATTCAGAGAGCTAGTGATATTCATATCGATCCGCAGGAGACAAAGGTAGTTGTCCGATACCGAGTTGATGGTGTATTACGGAATGAACGAATCCTCCCACGTAACATGCAAAGTGTCTTAACCGCTAGAATTAAAATCATGTCTAATCTCGATATAACTGAGCATCGGGTCCCACAGGATGGCCGAATCAAGCTAAATCTCGACTTTCATCCCGTCGATCTTCGTGTCTCAACACTGCCAACTGTTTACGGTGAAAAGATTGTTATGCGTCTCCTTGACATGGGATCAACCTTAAATGATTTAAACAAACTTGGGTTTAATTCCTTAAATATGAAGAGATTCACTGAAATGATTGAAAAGCCGACAGGCATAGTCCTCATTACGGGACCAACAGGATCAGGAAAATCTTCGACCCTCTATGCGACCCTTAATAAGCTTAACAGTGAAGCTGTTAATATCATTACAGTTGAGGATCCCGTTGAATATCAATTGGAAGGGATTAACCAAATTCAGGTCAACACGAATGTTGGAATGACCTTTGCTGCTGGACTTAGATCGATACTTCGTCAAGACCCGAACATTATCATGGTCGGGGAAATCCGTGATAAAGAAACTGCAGAGGTGGCAATCCGTGCTTCGTTAACTGGGCATTTAGTTTTAAGTACCCTCCATACAAATGATTCAATTGGGACTGTAACAAGGCTGATTGATATGGGGGTAGAACCATTTTTACTAGCCTCTTCACTAAGCGGCATCGTCGCTCAACGCCTAGTCCGAAAGGTGTGTCGTGATTGTGCGGAAATTCAAGAACCATCAAAGCGTGAAATAGAGATTTTTGCAAAGCGCGGTATGAAGATTGAAAAAATTACTCGGGGAAAAGGGTGTTCATCCTGCAGCATGACAGGCTATAAAGGTAGGCTTGCCCTTCATGAGGTGCTGGTCATAAATGACGAGATGAGCAGGGCAATGATGAACGGTGAATCTTTTCAAAGATTGAAGGAATTGGCTAATAAAAGTAAAACGATCTTTTTACTAGATGATGGTTTATTAAAAATAAGACAAGGGTTAACAACAACCGAAGAAGTATTAAAAGTAGCAATTCTGGAGTAGGAGAACGTTACAATGAAAGAAAAAATTGACGCAATATTACGAGCAGCAATTGAATATAAAGCTTCAGATGTTCATTTAACTGTCGGTGTTCCCCCAGTCATGCGAATAAATGGTGACCTAAGAAGATACGGAACAGATAAAATAATGCCAGATGACACCGAGGGAATGGCCAAAGCGATCATACCTGAAGGATTGTGGGATTTATTTAAGGAAAAAGGGGAACTTGATTTCTCTTATGGTGTTCCAGGTATATCGCGATTTCGTGTCAATGCCTATCATCAGCGTAAAAGTGTGTCGATTGCCCTAAGAACTGTAGCATCAAAAACGCCGACATTAGAAGAGCTAGATCTACCTGATATTGTTTCCAAGTTGGTGGAGAAGCCGCAGGGACTTATTCTCGTAACGGGACCTACAGGAAGTGGGAAATCAACAACGCTAGCTTCAATGATTGATTATATGAACCGAACGATGCGTAAGCATATCATTACCTTAGAAGATCCGATCGAATATCTTCATCGACATGGAAGTTCAATTATTGACCAGCGGGAAGTTGGTTTCGATACAAATAATTATGCAAGTGGCTTAAAAGCGGCCCTCCGTCAAGATCCTGACGTTATTTTGGTTGGTGAGATGCGGGACATAGAGACAATGTCAATCGCGATAACCGCCGCAGAAACAGGTCACCTTGTATTAGGTACGCTTCATACATCGAGTGCACCGACGACCATTAACCGAATCATTGATGTATTTCCATCGGGACAGCAGCCACAAATACGTGTACAGTTAGCTTCGGTATTAGTTGGCGTTATTTCACAACGGTTATTTCCGACAGCCGATAAAAAAGGCCGTAAAGCAGCAACTGAAATTTTGGTAAATAATGCGGCAATTGCGAACCTAATTAGAAATGAAAAAATCCATCAAATTCAAAGTACGATGCAAACTTCCCGGGCCCAAGGAATGCATACACTTGAAATGAGTATTAGAGACCTCCTTGATCGCAATCTGATCCAAAAGGAAGCCGCATCACAATACTTACATGAAAGAATGATGATGAATGGCTAGATATAAATATGCTGGACGGGATAGGAAAGGAAAACGGCAGGGTACCGTTAACGCAGGTTCCAAGCGAGAAGCAATGGAAAAACTAAAAGAAGAAGGCATTAGGGTTATTGAAATAACCCAAGTACCTGAGACCCTAATGACAAAAGATATAACACTCGGGGCTCCGGTAAAACTGCAGGATTTTGTTATATACTTAAGACAATTCTCGACTTTAATTAAAGCAGGAGTAACCGTTGTCGAAGCAACTGCCATCTTAGCTTTGCAGACCGAGAGCAAAGCCCTAAAGAAGGCTTTACTAGATGTCGAACAGGAGATGAGGGAAGGTAATCCACTTTCAGAAGCTGCGGCTAAACACAAAAAAATATTTAATCAGATGTTTATTAACCTAGTAAAAGCCGGGGAAATCAGCGGGAATTTAGATGAGACCCTTGATCGTTTGGCGGAGCATTTTGAAAAACAACACTATACACGGCAAAAGATCGTTTCCGCCCTGTCCTATCCGATTGCTGTTGGAATTATTGCTATTATTGTTGTTATCTTTTTACTTGTTGCCGTTGTACCAACATTTGTTTCGATGTTTGACGATATGGGGGGAGAGTTACCCGCTATTACAAAATTTGTCCTTTCAGCAAGTGGCTTTATGCAGTCGTTTTGGTGGATTGTTGTATTGATGATTTTTGCCATCGTCTTTTTAATTACGTATCTTAAAAAAAATAACCAAACAAAATATTATTTTGATTATATTTTGTTAAAAATGCCGATCTTCGGTAATTTACTACAAAAAGCAGCCCTTGCACGGATGATGAGAACACTCAGTTCGTTGTTCTCGAGTTCAGTTCCAATTCTACAAGCAATGTCCATTGTAGAGAAAGTCGTCGAAAATGAGGTTCTAGCAAAGGTAATTCGAGAGTCACGGGATTCACTAGAGAAAGGTCGTTCCATGACTGATCCGATGCAAAGACATTGGGCCTTTCCGCCATTAGTTACTCAAATGATTGCCATCGGTGAGGAAACGGGAGCACTGGATGCGATGCTATCGAAAATCGCTGAATTCTATGAAAAAGAAGTAGAAAACGGAACAGATCGATTAAAATCGTTAATAGAACCAATAATGATTGTTTTCTTGGCAGGTTTAGTCGGGACTATAGTCACATCTATCATGGTTCCAATGTTTAGCATGTTCGACCAATTTCAACAGATGAATCAATAAAAGACAAGAAAACAAAAATATTGAGGATATTGGACAAAATACCAAAAAATTCTTTTCTTTTCATTGTCAATTAATGTATACTACAAGAGACAATATTACTAGGTTCATAGAACTATATAGGGAGATGAAATTATGATTCAAATGTTAAAGAATAAGCTTAAAGATCAAAAAGGATTTACATTAATTGAATTACTTGCTGTAATCGTTATTTTAGGTATTATTGCTGCAATTGCTGTTCCTTCTATTTTAGGATTAATAGACAATACTAAAAAAGATGCACACGTAGCAAATGCACAACAAATGATTAGTTCCGCAAAAATGTTAGTTGCTTCAGAAGCCGCATATCAAACTGGTACGAAATATGTTACTTTAAAAGAATTAGTGGATAAGAAATACCTTGATAAAGTTGAAAGTCCAGAAGAAGCTTACGTTACAGAGGGAGAAGCTGCCCTTACTGCAGATAGTCCAACAGTTTCAAATGTTAAAATCTCTAATGGTAAGATCTACGGGATCACCTTAATTACAGATAAAGCAACCAATCCAAGGAAAATTTCAATAATTGTAACTGATGCTAACATTACTGCTGACACTACAGGTGCTGCTGTTATTACCACAAAAGATATAACACGTTCTTCTGTAACACCTCAATAATTAGGCTAACTTTAGGAGAGTATAGATAATGAAGATAGCATATTTAATACTATTATTATATGGTTGTATTCTTGGCTCCTTCTTCAATGTTATCGGTCTTCGGGTGCCAATGAAGAAATCTATTGCTACTCCAGGTTCAGCATGTCCAAAATGCGGGCATCAATTAAAACCATATGAACTCATCCCAGTGATTTCTTACATAATTCAAGGGGGGAAATGCCGCGGCTGTAAGTCGCGGATTTCTCCTATCTATCCAACTTTTGAACTACTCACTGGGATACTATTTATAACCGCACCATTAGTTATTGGCTGGTCCGGTGAACTAGTAGTTGCACTAACTCTAATCTCAATGTTTATGATTATCATTGTTTCAGATATTCACTATATGCTTATCCCTGATAAAATTCTGATCTGGTTTGCAGGGATTTTTTTATTGGAACGGATAATTTGGCCGCTAAACCCATGGTGGGACAGCCTCCTTGGTGCAGTGTCTGGTTTCATTCTCCTTTTACTTATTGCTGTCGTTAGCAAAGGTGGGATGGGTGGGGGGGACGTTAAACTCTATGCCTTACTTGGAGTGGTATTAGGATTTAAACTAGTACTTTTGTCCTTCTTTCTTTCAACATTGTTCGGTGCAGTAATAGGCGGCTTAGCCCTCCTATTTAAAATTGTCAAAAGGCGACAGCCAATTCCATTTGGACCATTTATTGGTGCTGGAACATTAACAGCGTATTATTGGGGATCGGATTTAATTAATTTGTATATACATTTCCTTAATCAAGGATTTTAACTAAGGGGTTTTTTATATGGCTTTTTCCCTGTTTACATCCAAAAACCGAATAATAAATCTCGTTTTGAATGATCATTCGATTCGTCTGCTTGAATTAAAGCAGGCGAATCCACCCGTTGCTCAAAGATGGTGCGAACGCTTTCTCCCGCCTGGTATTATTAGTGACGGGAAAATTATTGATGTCGACTCTTTGGCAAACATTCTAGAAGAGTGTATCGGTGAATGGAAGATTCAAAGACGTCAAGTGCGTTTTCTAGTACCAGATCCGCTGGTCATCATTCGGAAAGTTTCCGTTCCTGCTGAAATTCAGGAGGATGAAATACAGGGATACCTATATTTAGAGCTTGGTTCTAGTATCCATTTACCGTTTGAAGAACCAGTCTTTGATTTTTATTCATTAAAAAGTGATGGAAAAACAAGGGATTTACTTTTATTTGTAGCACCTGAGCAGCAGGTGATGGAGTACTCGGGCTTATTGTCTAAGCTCAAACTTGATCCGATTGCGGCAGATATTTCCCCGCTTGCACTGTACCGGTTGTATCATCAACTTGAGCAGCCAAGTCCAAATGAAGTAATATTTTCCGTTCAATTTGACTTGACGAGCGTTAATTTATCAATCTTTGAACAAAATGTGCCGCTTGTGATGCGTCAATTCGCTCTTCCGTTTAATGTTGATCTATGGGATGTTAAGGTTGAAATTGATGGTCAATTGGCTTTTAAGTATACAGGTGATACAGAAGAGTTAGTGATTCAATTTGAGGATATTTTCAGAGAGATTAATAAATTAAGTGACTTTTACCGCTATTCACTAAGTAATGATAGAAGTGATATCACCAAGTTTTTACTGAACGGTGATCATCCAATGCTTCAAGCAATCTTTGATGAAATGAAAGAGAGATTCGATGTCCCAGTTGATATGATTTCGCTTGAATCCAATTCAAAAGGAAAAATAGAAAGAGTACCTCCTAGTTTATTACTACCTTTAGGTCTCGCATTAAAAGGGGTGCAATAATGTTAGTAGAAATTAACCTGCTTCCCCAAAAGGAACCGAAGAAAATCGGCTTTATCATTACTTTGATATGTTTAGTTGGCCTATTGGTCCTTACGGGTGCATATTACTTCTGGCAGACGGATTCCACTAAAAGCGTGATCGCCTCATTAGATAGACAAATCACGATGACGAAGAAGATTGCTGAAAAAGAAAATATAAGTACAGAAACAGTTGAAGCTACTAGCTCTGTTAGTCAGTTAAAAACTGCAATAGAATGGGCAAATGATTATCCGATTCAGACGATACCTGTCATGCGCCATCTGACCTCATTACTTCCTGAGCGTGGTTTTATCCAAAGCTTTGCCTATACAGAAGCCGGGACTATCTCGTTAACCGTTCAATTTGATAGTGCTAGAGAAGCTGCCTACTTTTTAGATAATTTAAATGAATCAAAATGGATCAAGGAAGCAAGTTTGAGCTCATTAGCAGCAGCCTCAACCGCAGAATCGGCAGTTAATAATGCTAGTACAACAACATCGACCAACCAAACAAATTCAACGACTCAAACAACGAACCAAACTAACACAGCTAATTCGGACCAAACGGTTACCAACCAAAGTTCATCTTCAAATACGAATAATCAAACAAATTCGGTTACCGGAACAACTGTTGATCAAGCTAATACAGTTAACCCAACAGCAACTACAAGTACTGTCAACAATACAACAATAACTTCAAGTGGTACCGAAAGTAAGTCAGTGAGTGATAATATCCTTCCTCGCTATACAGGTCAATTTGAAATAAAACTCGATAAAGAAGTTGTTAAAAAGAACATCCAAAAGAGCAAGAAAAATGAGGAAGGAGTGACTGGTTCATGAAGCTCCGTTTCTCAAAAAAACAAAGTCTAATAATTGGAATCGTTACTCTTTTAGTGGTCTTATTCCTTGTTTATGCTCAGTTCTTTAAACTCTCACCTTTAAAATCAGATTTAGCGAACAAGCAGCAGTCACTTGAATCCGAACAAAAGCTTTTGGAAATCGTTAGTCAAAAAAAGGCTGGAGATACGAAAAAAACAACTGAGGATACTCGGGAATTACAGAAAAAATTACCTGTCAAGCCGTTACAGGAACAACTTATTTTAGACTTAGAAAAGGCAGAAAACCTTTCAAAAAGTAAAATTAGTTCGATGAGCTTTTCAAAAGATGCGGATGTAAATACTAGCGCTGACCAAGCAACTGCCGAAAATGCTAATGGTCAACAAACTACTACGAATCAAGCCACAGCCAATCAGGACACAGCGGCACAACAAACCGCTTCGACCCAAATCGCTGGATTGAAGAAGCTGACTGTCTCGTTGAGTGTGGAATCACCAAGCTATGAAGATTTAGAGAAGTTTATTGATACATTAGAATCTTTAAACCGCATTGTGGTTGTCGAATCGATTAGTTATTCAGGCGGGCAAGAGATCACCAGTTTAGACCAAGAAGATAAGCCATTATCTTACAGTCTGACAATTTCTGCATTCTACATGCCGAGTTTAACAGACCTAGCCGCAGAGCTTCCAAAAATCGATGCACCTGCACCAGCTGGTAAAGATAATCCACTAAGTCAGTTTTCTGCTACGACGGGGACGCAGCCATAATTAACACCATCGCAAACTAGTAAATAATTTGGCGAAAGTCTACGATAACAAGACGACAAAAGTCTTGTTATTTTTTTTTGCCATTATGTTAGGATGGAACAAATTACCTTGGTAGAGAGAGGAGTACGGTTTAGTGGACAAGCCTAATAAAGGCAATACAATTACGATCAAATTAAATGGAGAAAACCCGCCCCAACTGGATGTTCCTCCAAATGAAGTCGAAGCCAGCATCGACCCCATTCCTAAAGTGATAAAAATAAATTCGAATCTCTCAGAATCGGATAACTTCATGGAGACAGCGGCAGCACAAGAGTCTGTCGACGAAAGTTTTGATTGGATTATTCCTGAATCCTCCGAAAATGACATAGAGGAGTTTAAAAAAGTACCAAGTCAAAGTGGCAAAAAATCTGCCCTTCCCAAAATAACAACCTTTTCATCTAATACCAAAAAGAAAAATGGCCGGCCGTTAGGAACCATTTTAATTTCTGCCGTCTTCGCCATCCTTATCGGAACAACGATCGGGGTTGTGATGCTAAAGTTAGTGATAACTACACCAACTAACAAGACTGTTGTAACCGAACCTACAGTAGTCACTGAAAAACCTGCTAACACCGAAAGCAAAACTACGGAGGGCAAGACCTCGTCAGCAGCTATATCCCAAGTAACTGCTTACGTCATTCAGGGCGGAGTTTTTTCATCGGAAGCTGGTGCCAAGGAGACATCATCAAGTTTAGACTCGAAAGGCATACCATCCCAATCCGTTGAAATGGATGGCAAGTACTATTTGTTTCTAGGTGTTGCGGATTCCATCGAAGCCGCAAAAGCTCTTGGGGGTCAATATAAAGAAAATGGAATTGAAGAAGTGTTTGCCAAGCCGCTGTTATTAGATGAAAAGAAGTTTACTGACGTCACTACAAAAGAAAAGACCTTTTTAAAAGCTGTACCGACCATTTATCAAACGCTATCTCTTACATCTTCGAGTGCGCTCCTGACCAAGTCGCTTTCTGAGGATTCCAGCAAAGCCCTCTTAGAGATTGAAGAACAATTAAAGAGTAGTGTTAAAAACAAAAAATTAAAAGATCTAAAAGCAGAGTTGGTTAGTGCGAACGAGAAACTAAAAGCATTTCAAGAATCAAAATCCGAAAAGAATCTTAGTGATGCCCAACAACACTTGCTAAACTTCATGTCGTTATATTTTTCCAAGTAATCAATATCTGACAAAGCTCGATATTTTCCGGGAAATAAGGCCTATCGAATCTGGATAGGCTTTTTAATATGTCATAAAAAGAATTATTCCGCATAATTTTACAAAATCCATCAAAATTTAATTATATAAAAATTGTTTGCAACTACAATTTCTGATACGATTGAATTGTATCTCCCTAATACGTACCAAAAGGTAAGGTGATCAAATGCAGAACCTCATTTTAGCCTCTTCTTCTCCACGGCGAAAAGAACTTCTAGAAACTCTCCGTTTAACATTCGCGATTTCAAGTAGTGAAGTTGATGAAAGTTTTGACCCAGCTCTCTCTCCTAAAGAAGTAGTGATGGAGTTAGCCGACCGAAAGGCCCAGGCGGTTTTTAAAGAAAACCAGAACGCCTTTGTGATTGGCTCGGACACAATTGTTGTGGCGGATAATCAAATTTTAGGAAAGCCTGCAGATGAAGCAGAAGCATTTACGATGTTAAAAAGCTTGTCAGGAAAGCAGCATGATGTCTTTACTGGAGTTTCGATTGTGTCTCCAACAGGTACAACAACGTTTTATGAAAGAACAGAAGTTTGGTTTTGGGAGTTAACTGACGACTCAATACGGGCGTATGTAAAAAGTGGTGAACCGCTTGATAAAGCAGGTGCATATGGCATTCAGCAGCTCGGAAGTATGCTTGTCAAAAAAATAAATGGAGACTATTTTGCGGTTGTCGGTCTGCCTGTTTCAAGAACAATAAGAGAATTGAAGAAGGCTGGCTACCAGTTGCCGTATTAAACTTTTTTAGTTCATTAACTCCCTTAAAAAAGGGAGGAAAAAAAGTGTCCACCAATACATTAATGATCCGTGATTTCCCTCAAGATGAAAGGCCTAGAGAACGCTTTATTCAGCATGGACCACAAAGCTTATCTAATCATGAATTGATTGCCATCTTACTTCGAACCGGAACAAAGGACGAATCGGTTCTGCAACTAGCGAATCGACTGTTGACCCATTTTGAAGGGTTACGACTGTTAAAAGCAGCTACGTTAGAAGAAATGACTGAGATAAAAGGAATTGGTTCGGCGAAGGCGATTCAAATCCTTGCTGCTGTCGAAATTGGCAGAAGGATTACCAACCTCGACTATAAGGATCGATATGTTATCCGCTCGCCGGAAGACGGTGCAAAATACCTGATGAATGATATGCGTTTTTTATCACAAGAGCATTTTGTTTGTATGTATTTAAACACTAAGAATCAAGTAATCCATAAACAAACGATTTTTATTGGCAGCTTAAACGCCTCGATTGTACATCCAAGGGAGGTGTTCCGCGAGGCGTTAAAGCGGTCAGCTGCTTCTGTAATTGCGGCGCATAATCATCCCAGTGGCGACCCTGCGCCAAGCCGCGAGGACATAGAGGTGACCAAGCGATTAGTCGAATGCGGAAAAATAATTGGCATCGATTTACTCGATCATTTAATCATCGGGGAGAACAAGTTTGTGAGTCTCAAGGAAAAAGGGTATTTATAACTATGATTTTATTTGACGTTAAGTTATAATATTGCTTATGATTTTTTAGGACTACTTAAGACCTAACTAGATAAATATTGAGAAAAAAGACATGATATTAAAGTGATTACCAACTTATTGGAGTTTTTGTATTACGTATCAGAAAGGGAGCTACAAAATTATGTTTGGAATAAGAGCTAGAGATCTTGGGATTGACTTGGGGACTGCAAATACCCTTGTATATGTAAAAGGAAAAGGAATTGTCTTACGCGAGCCATCCGTTGTGGCGATGCAGACAGATACGAAGAATATTGTCGCAGTTGGTAACGATGCGAAAAATATGATTGGACGGACGCCGGGGAATATAGTTGCTCTTAGACCGATGAAGGATGGAGTCATCGCTGATTTTGAAACCACAGCGGCAATGATGAAGTACCATATTCGTCAAGCACAGAAAGGGAAGAACGTATTTACGGGTAATCCATACGTCATGGTTTGTGTGCCTTCTGGGATTACCGCGGTCGAGGAAAGAGCGGTGATCGATGCCACTAGACAAGCAGGGGCAAAGGATGCCTATACCATTGAAGAGCCATTTGCAGCGGCGATTGGCGCCAATTTGCCTGTTTGGGAACCAACTGGCAGCATGGTCGTCGATATTGGCGGGGGAACGACCGAAGTAGCGATCATTTCACTTGGTGGAATTGTTACAAGCATTTCGATCCGTGTTGCTGGCGATGAAATGGATGACTCGATTATTTCTTATATTCGAAAAAATTATAACTTGATGATCGGGGACCGGACCTCGGAAGCGATTAAAATGGAAATTGGCTCGGCAGGGGATCCTGAAGGTGTCGACAATATGGAGATTCGCGGCCGGGATTTATTAACGGGTCTGCCAAAGACCATTGAAATCTCCGCAAAAGAAATTGCTGGAGCATTACGCGATACGGTTACTGCGATTGTGGAAGCGGTCAAGAATACGTTAGAAAAAACACCGCCGGAACTCGCTGCCGATATTATGGATCGCGGGATTGTCCTAACAGGTGGGGGAGCACTGCTCCGCAATTTAGACAAAGTGATAAGTGAAGAAACAAAAATGCCTGTACTAATTGCCGAGAATCCGCTCGATTGCGTAGCGATTGGAACAGGAAAAGCTCTCGATCATATTCATTTATTTAAAAACAAAACGAGAGATTCACGCTAAGAGTAGCGGAAACGCCAGTTAGCCGCTGGAGCAAGACAACCATCAAAGCTTAAAAACTAAACTTTTTATCTAGGAAAATAGAGGTGTATAATCATGCCACAGTTCTTTCTGAATAAACGTCTGATTATTTTGCTTGTCAGCATCATTGTTCTCGTGGCATTGATTGGGTTTTCTTTAAGGGAGAGAAGTAAACTATCCTGGCCGGAGCAATTTGTCAAAGATACAACCGGCTGGGTTCAATCCCTGGTTTCAAAGCCTACCCATTTTGTTGCAGGCTTTTTTGAAAATCTCCAGGATTTGCAAAATACATACGATGAGAATAAAGAATTAAAATCGCGGATCGAAAATCTTGTCAATCTGGAAGCACAAGTCCAAGAGTTGAAAAATGACAATGAAGAATTGCGTGACATTCTCGGTGAAAAAAAGACCCTGAGAGACTTCAAACCATTACCAGCTACCGTCATTGGCAGAAACCCTGATCGTTGGCATGAAATGATTATTATCGACAAAGGCAAACTAAACGGCATCGAAAAAAATATGGCTGTCGTTACGGCAACCGGTCTCATTGGAAAAGTAAAAAATGTGACACAATTCAGTTCAACTGTACAACTTTTAAGTGCAATGGATCCTAAGAATCGAATTTCTGCTGTCGTTCAAGGCAAAAAAGATGTTTATGGATTTGTACAGGGTTTTGATGACAAACAAAAATTACTATTAATTAAGGCGATTCCATCTGGCTCAAAAATTGAAAAAGGCCAAACCGTGATTACTTCCGGTTTAGGCGGAGTTTTTCCAAAAGGGCTGATGATTGGAAAAGTGGTTGATGTTAAACCCGATCAGTATGGCTTAAATCAAACGGCTCTAGTGAAACCAGGGGCAGACTTTTATGATATAGAGAATGTCATTGTCATTAAAAGATTAATAACACAGCCAGTTAAAAGTGAACTATCTAATGGAAAGGGGGGGGAGTTGTGAGGAAATTCCTTCTTCCTCTTTTATTTCTTTTCCTTTTTATCGTAGAAAGTCTTTTTGTCGAGTTTTTACCGGCAAAGATTTTTGGTTTTGAGCGAATATTTGTCCCGCACTTTCTGTTTACAGCCCTTTTGTTTTTAACGATTTTTGTCGGAAGAAAACACGGAATTATTTATGCGGCCATTTTTGGGCTTTTATTTGACATTGTTTATGTCGAAATTATCGGTATTTACTTTTTTCTATATCCATTTATCTCCTATCTCATTTATAAATTATTGCAGGTTTTCCAATCAAATATTATCACTGCATTTCTTGCTGCCCTTCTCGGGATCTCGTTATTAGAGATGGGTGTTTATGAAATGAATTATTTAATCCATGTAACAGACCTTGATTTTATCGGCTTTATTAATTTACGTTTTTACCCTACCCTTTTATTAAATGCAGCTATTACTCTAATTATCGCCTATCCATTAAAGTGGCTATTTGAAAAACATTCGGAAGCATTAAGGGATGAATGATTTTTTTATAAAAAGAGGAGAATGGACGCATCGTGTCGAATTTTTATTAAGATAGTATGTACTTTTGATTCGGAATAAGCATGAGGGCTTGCAAATCCCATTGAAACAACGAATTTTGCTTGTTTCGAAATTGCTTTCTTATTATGAGGTGAAAATTTCTCCATGAAAAAACGGCAAAATGTTACAATAAAAGGAACGAAGGAAGGTCTCGTCCTTCATCTTGATGATACCTGTTCCTACGAAGAACTAAAAAGGGAACTCGATCATAAGCTCTCAGCTAACTCCAGTACACAGGATGAGCGACAATTAACCTCTGTCAAGGTGGCAATCGGCAACCGCTATATAACGGAATCGCAGCGGGAGGAACTAAAAAACTTAATTCTCAAAAAGAAGAATTTTGTGGTTGAAGAGATTGAATCAAACGTAATCACGAAGGAAGAAGCTGAGCGTCTAATCGCCGAAACAGAGGTCATGACGGTTTCTAGAATCATTCGTTCTGGACAAGTCCTCGAAGTGCCTGGCGACCTGCTATTAATTGGTGATGTCAATCCAGGTGGAACGGTGATGGCCGGCGGTAACATTTTTATCATGGGGACATTAAAAGGTATGGCCCACGCCGGCTGCTATGGCAATGAGCAAGCAGTCATTGCTGCGTCAAATATGAAACCATCCCAGCTTAGAATTAGTGATTGTTTAAATAGAGCACCAGACAGTGTCCAAAGCAATGAAAAACGGGAAATGGAATGTGCATATATAGATGATGAACGTCAAATCATTGTTGATAGATTGCAAGTTTTAATCCAATTAAGACCTAATTTAACGAGATTAGAAGGGGGACATTAAAGTGGGAGAAGCAATAGTAATTACATCCGGTAAGGGTGGAGTAGGAAAAACAACAACTTCTGCTAATATCGGCACATCATTAGCCCTTCAAGGAAAAAAAGTATGTTTAGTAGATACAGACATCGGTCTTCGGAACTTGGACGTAGTAATGGGACTAGAAAACAGAATCATTTATGATCTGGTCGATGTCGTTGAAAAAAGATGCAAAATCCATCAAGCCCTTGTGAAGGACAAACGATTTGACGGGTTATTATACTTACTGCCAGCGGCGCAAACGGTGGATAAATCCGCTGTGAAGCCAGAACAGATGAAAGATTTGATTTTAGAATTAAAGCAAGACTACGATTATATCATTATTGATTGTCCTGCCGGAATTGAGCAGGGGTTTCATAACGCTATTGCTGGAGCAGATAAAGCGATTGTTGTTACAACGCCAGAGGCATCTGCTGTACGCGATGCAGACCGAATTATAGGCCTGCTCGAAAAACAACCGGATATGGAGTCGCCCAAATTAGTGATTAACCGGATTCGAAATCATATGGTGAAGACTGGTGATATGCTTGAGATTGACGAAGTTACCCAGCATCTTTCCATCGAGCTCATTGGAATTGTAGCGGATGATGACGAGGTAATTAAAGCTTCTAACCACGGTGAACCGATTGCTCTGAATCCAAATAACAAAGCATCGATTGCTTATCGAAATATTGCCAGACGGATTCTCGGTGAATCCATCCCGCTTCAGTCACTCGAAGACGCAGACAAAGGTGTCTTTAAAAAAATTAAAAAGTTTTTTGGAGTTCGTTAATTAGAAAAGCGGAAGCGCCTACTTTTTTCAAGCAGCCTGCCCACTAACTTGTGGACAGGCTGCTTTTATTTTTCAGACATACTCTTCCCTTTTCCCTCATAAACTTGTACAAATTAGTGGGAAAAGGGGTGATGGGGATGGCGCGGTCTACACCGGAAGAAATAAGGCGACGAATCGCAAAGCGAAAAAATGATACTGGAGCAACATCTGTAAAAAGTCCCGACCGCCAAATTGATTGGCCTAGTGAGGATGAAAAATATGGATTCAATCAGTTTACTTCATCAGGAAGCAGTAATGGCGATGATGGGCATCCATTGTTTAAGAAGGAAGTATTTTTTTTCAAAATATTGTCCTCTGTCCTCCTGTTTTTAGTGATAGCGATACTATTTAGGAACCATTCCGCTACTTTTGAGCCAGCTAGAGATGTGGTCATGAAAACGATGGACAAGGATTTTAAATTTGCGACCGTTTCAAACTGGTACGAAAGCAAGTTTGGGAAACCACTGGCACTACTGCCATTTTCTGAAAAAGATCAAACTGGGAAAAAAGAGGTGGCTGAAAAGGAATTTTCCGTACCAGCAATGGGAAAAATCCTTGAAAACTTTGAAAAAAATGGCCAAGGTATCATGATTGAAACAGGAAAAGGGGCGTCCGTCCAAACCATTAATGATGGCATCGTTACCTTCGCAGGGGTGAAGGAAGGATTAGGGAAAACTGTCATTATTCAGCATTCCGATGCGACCGAAACCTGGTACGGGAATTTGGACCAAATCAAGGTTAACTTATATGAATATATCGATAAAAGAAAAGTAGTTGGCACGGTCTCAGTGTCGGCAGGAGAAGATAAAACTAAAGGAAAATATTACTTTGCCATAAAAAAAGGCGATGATTTCATCGACCCAATTCAGGTGATACGATTTGAATAGAGCCATGAATTTATTCCAACTTATCTCTATCCATCCCTTATTGTGGATTGTGATTGGACTTTCAATTGTGACCGCTCATTTCCTTGAGGTTTGCTTGTTGCTTGGAATCATTTTTATTCATGAAATGGGGCATGCTGCTGCAGCTTCTTTTTTTTCATGGAGAATCCGAAAAATTACCCTGCTCCCGTTTGGCGGGGTTGCCGAAATGGATGAGCATGGCAATCGGCCGTTAAGAGAAGAGACGATCGTCGTCCTTGCAGGGCCGCTGCAGCATGTGTGGATGGTAGCCCTAGCCTATGGGTTGGTTACCGTAAACTTAATGCCTGAAGACCTTTTTCAGCTATTCTTAAGCTATAATCTCATGATTTTTGTTTTTAACTTTTTTCCGGTTTGGCCGCTGGATGGCGGGAAACTGGTATTCTTACTTTTCTCATTAAAAAGTTCCTTCCCGATCGCCCATCGCCTAACGCTCATCCTTTCGTTGGTCAGCCTATCCATCTTTTCACTGGTGATCGTGATCGCTGCCCCGACACATATCAATGTCTGGGTCATCATTGCCTTCCTTTATTTCTCGCTTTACCATGAATGGAAGCAGCGGCGCTATATTTTCATGAGATTCTTGCTGGAGCGTTATTATGGGAAAAAATCCAGTCTTCGGACCTTGAAACCAATTGAGGCCAATGAACAGGAGTTACTTATTCACGTCTTAGAAAAATTCCAACGTGGCTGTAAACATCCAATCATCGTCGAAGCAGACGGAAAAGAAAAAGGGATGTTAGATGAAAATGAACTATTGCACGCCTATTTTACCGAAAAACGTCTAACCGATAAAATCAGCGACCTTCTTTTTTCTTATTAAACACTCTGTTGATTGGAGCGGAAGGCGCGAGACTCCTGCGGGAGGACGGAGCAGGGGAGACCCCTCAGGCGCGTAAAGCGCCGAGGAGGCTCCCCGGACCGCCCGCGGAAAGCGAAGCGCCTGGAGCGGAGATCAACAGACAAGTTTAACAAGCCTATTAAAAAAGGTATAATAAAAAGAAAAAAGTGAGGTCGCTTGATTGGAAACACTAATTATTAATTACAATTCACGCGAAAAGCGATTTGCTTATCTGAAAGATAACCGCGTTGAAAATATCGTTTTTGACCGACCAGAGCATCGATCACTGGTCGGTAATATTTATTTTGGGACTGTGACAAAAGTATTGCCGGGGATGAATGCAGTATTCATTGATATTGGCGAAGAGAAAAATGCGTATTTACACCGTGATGTACTTCCTTCCTATCTCTTATCTGCTGAAAAACAAAAGTCTGTCACCTCGTTTGCCCACCAAGGTGAAAAAATGCTGGTTCAGGTCGATAAGGATGCAACGGGGACGAAAGGTGCTCGCGTGACGGGAATTATTGAAATACAAGGGCCCAATCTCATCTACATGCCAAAAGGCCGCTATGTGGCGGTTTCTAAAAAAATCGCTGACGAAGGTCAAAAAGCAAAACTTCGCCGGAGCGGCAGTCGTTTGAAAACAGAGGAAGAGGGGATCATTTTCCGTACCTCATCGATAACGAGTACAGAAGATGAAATACTTGCAGAACTAATGAACCTGCGCGAGAACCATCAAGAACTGTTGCAAAAATTGGCTACGATGAAAAAACCAGGAATCATTTTTCAAAAAGATACCTTTATTGAAATGATTTTGGACCAAGTAGCTAGAATGACTAGCGGGGAAGTAATCGTCGATGATTTAGCCCTAAAAAAGCTAGCCGAGGAAAAAAATGATCAGGTCAAACCTATTTACTACAATGGAAAAGAGAATATTTTTTCTGTACATAAAGTGGAACATGAAATTGATAAAGCCCTCAAGCGTATTGTCTGGCTTGATAATGGTGCTTACCTTATTTTTGACGAAACCGAAGCGTTAACGATTATTGATGTGAATACCGGGAAATTTTCCGGAAAGATCAATTATCAGGACACGGTATTAAAAACAAACCAGTTAGCCGCAAAAGAAGTGGTAAGGCAACTGCGTCTGCGCGATATTGGCGGAATTGTTCTCATTGATTTCATTGACATGACACGGGCTGAGGACAAGCAATCGATTCTCACGCTGATTGAAACGGAATTAACCAAGGATCAAAAAAGAGCAAAAATGATTGGCTTTACACCGCTGGGTATTCTACAACTGACGAGGAAAAAGACAAAGGTCACACTTTCTGAGGCACTTGAGGTGAAATGCCCTGTTTGTGATGGAACGGGCCGAATCCTTAGTCCTGAAACGGTTGGCTTTAGGCTTGAACGGGAGCTGCTAGAGCACCGAAATTCTGAATTTGAGGCAGTCTTGGTCGAAACAACTCAAGCGGTGAAAGAGGAACTGTTAGGACCGAATGAAGCCCACCGAGAAGCATTAGAAGAGCTAATGCATATCAAACTATATTTTTCAGTTCAGCCTTCAGCCCGCCATTATTATCTTTTGAAGCAGTTCGGCAATATGAGCGAGATCTCACAAAAAGTATTTGATTCCTAATCAAGTTCCTAAATTTCTATTGACACTTTTGCCTATATTATGTTAGGATTTTAATGTTATGTTTGTAGCACCCGTGCTACAACCGCACAGAACAGGTAGTAAGCCTTTAGTATTTTGCTATAAGCGCCTGTGTATGGCGAGTCTGAGTTTATAAGGAGGTGCAGTTCATGTACGCAATTATCGAAACTGGCGGTAAACAATTGAAAGTTGAAGAAGGCCAAGCTATCTACATCGAAAAATTAGATGTTGAAGCTGGTGAAACAGTTACTTTTGACAAGGTTCTTTTCGTTGGCGGTGAAAGTGTAAAAGTAGGAAGCCCTGTTGTTGCAGGCGCTACAGTTACAGCTAAAGTTGAAAAACAAGGCCGTCAAAAGAAAATCATTGTTTTCAAGTACAAGGCGAAGAAAAACAACCGTAAGAAGCAAGGTCATCGTCAACCTTACACTAAAGTAATCATCGAAAAAATCAACGCGTAAGGTGTTGAATCATAGATGATTCAAATTACGATTAATCGTACAGAGTCCGGATTTATTCAATCATTCGAAATAAGTGGTCATGCATTTTTCGCCAATCGAGGCAAGGATATCGTCTGTGCAGGCGTATCTGCAGTATCCATTGGAGCAATCAACGCTGTGCACGCCCTAACAGGTGTCACGCCCGAGATTGAGCATGAGGGCGGCTTTCTCCGCTGTGTTGTACCGGAACATCTTTCGGAAGACATTTATGAGAAAGTACAACTTCTTCTAGAAGGTATGACTGTTTCATTGCGTACGATTGAAGAAGAATACGGAAAGCACATAAAGATTACCTTCAAAAAGTAGGAGGTGGAATAAATGTTATTAAAATTAGATCTTCAGTTGTTTGCATCTAAAAAAGGTGTAGGTTCTACAAGGAACGGTCGTGACTCACACGCTAAGCGTCTTGGTGCTAAGCGTGCAGACGGACAATTTGTATCTGGTGGTTCAATCCTATACCGTCAACGCGGTACAAAGATTTACCCAGGTGAAAACGTTGGCCGTGGAGGAGACGATACTCTTTTTGCAAAAGTTGACGGCGTTGTGAAATTTGAACGTTTCGGACGTGATCGCAAAAAAGTGAGCGTTTATCCAGTAGCTCAAGAAGCTTAAGGTAACTAGCGAAAACTCTAACCTGTTTGGTTAGAGTTTTCTTTTTGCTAACGAATTTTTCCTTCCATATATTCTTCAGGAAAACGACTTCGTAGATGCTTCTTTTTGCCTCTAATGATCTTTCATCACATAAAATTGCTTACTCAGGGTTATTTTTTTGATATACTATCAGCAAAATAGTGTTGTGACACTTAATGTGGGAGTGTACGTATGGAGAAAGAATGGGATATAGTTGAGGTGCTCCGGCATTCTCGACATGATTGGTTAAATAGGCTTCAGCTTATTAAGGGGAACTTGGATTTAAATCGAATCGACCGGGCAAAAGCGGTCATTGATGAAATTATCATTGAAGCACAGCATGAATCACGGCTAACGAATTTAAAAATGCCTTTATTTGCCTCACTGCTGTTAAAAGCTAATTGGGAGAATCCTTCCTTTAAGCTTGAATATGAAGTCCTTCAAGATTCGGAATCCTTTCAAATAAATGAAGAACAGATCACAAAGTGGACTTGCCTTTTTTTTCAGTGTTTAAATGGGGCAATTGAAGCATTCCAAGAAAATCATTTATCAATATCAATTGATCCGCAATCAGAGGGAGTTCGTTTCTTTTTTGATTTTAGCGGGATAATAATAAAAAGTGAATTAATTGAAGCATTCCTTGCAGACCCCAAAATTCTACTGGATGTAGTGGTCAAGGAATTCTCAGAAAGCGAACTCGCAGTAGAAGTTTTTATCCCTATTCAAAAAAGATAGGCTAAAGCTGAGATATTTTTCGTGACAAAAGTTAATTCGATATGCAGACTGGAGGAATAAGATGTTTGTTGATCAAACGAAGATTTATGTAAAAGCCGGAGATGGCGGAAATGGTATGGTTGCGTTTCGTAAGGAAAAATATATACCAAAAGGCGGTCCAGCCGGTGGTGATGGCGGTAAAGGTGCCAATGTTGTTTTTGAAGTAAATGAGGGCTTGCGGACTTTAATGGATTTCCGTTATCAGCGTCACTTTAAAGCACCACGCGGCGAGCATGGCATGTCCAAAAACCAGCACGGTGCCGGTGCAAAGGATATGATTGTTAAGGTACCGCCTGGAACAGTGGTCATTGATGAAAAAACAAAGGAAGTCCTTGCTGATTTAGTCGAGAATGGACAGCAGGCGATTATTGCCCGCGGGGGCCGTGGCGGGCGAGGAAATTCACGATTTGCAACCCCGGCCAATCCAGCACCAGAGCTATCTGAAAATGGAGAACCAGGCCAAGAGCGTGAAGTCATTCTTGAATTGAAGCTGCTTGCTGATGTCGGATTAGTTGGTTTTCCAAGTGTTGGTAAATCGACGTTATTATCGGTTGTATCATCGGCAAGACCGAAAATCGCCGAGTACCATTTTACCACAATTGTTCCGAATCTTGGTATGGTAGAAACGGAAGACAGCAGAAGCTTTGTTATGGCAGACCTTCCAGGTTTGATTGAAGGGGCAAGTGAAGGGGTTGGCCTCGGCCATCAATTCTTACGTCATATAGAACGGACAAGGGTTATTGTCCATGTCATTGATATGGCAGCGATGGAAGGCAGAGACCCGTATGAGGACTACCTTACAATCAACAAGGAATTAAAAGAGTACAACCTGCGCTTGACAGAACGCCCACAAGTTATCGTTGCTAATAAGATGGATATGCCTGAGGCTGAGGAAAACTTGAAAAAGTTTAAGGAGCAGCTGGAGGAGGATTATCCAGTCTTCCCTATTTCAGCCGTAACAAGAAAAGGACTGCGTGAGCTATTGTTTGCTGTAGCTGATAAGATCGAGGAAACACCAGAATTTCCACTTGAACATGAAGAAGAGGAAACAACGGGTGTCCATCGTGTTCTTTATAAGCACGAAGCAGAGCCGGAAGCATTTAGAATTACGAGAGAACCTGATGGGTCATTTGTCGTCTCTGGTGAAAAAACAGATAAACTCTTTAAGATGACAGACTTCTCAAGAGAAGAATCCGTCCGCCGTTTTGCACGTCAACTTCGAGGACTTGGTGTTGATGCAGCGTTAAGGGAAAGAGGAGCAAAAGACGGGGATATTGTAAAATTAATGGAGTTTGAATTCGAGTTTATTGAGTAGAAGGAAAGGCCCTGAAGAGATCAAGGTAGGGTGATAAAAATGGAAAACGCTGATAAAAAATTTTACTTAGTGCGTGAAGATGTGTTGCCAGAAGCGATGAAAAAAACGCTTGATGTAAAGGAAATGCTTGAAAGAGGTAAGGCGGAATCAATTGCAGATGCAGTTCATAAAGCGGATTTAAGCAGAAGTGCCTTTTATAAATATAGAGATACTGTTTTTCCTTTCTCGTCCATTAAAAAGGAAAAGATTATCTCGCTTTTCTTTCACCTAGAAGATCGTTCAGGCACGCTATCAAAATTGCTCAGTGTTGTGGCCAATTCAGGCTGCAATATTGTTACCCTTCACCAAACGATTCCGTTGCAAAGCAGGGCGAATGTGACACTCTCATTAAACACTTCAAACATTACGATGGAAATAGATGAGTTACTTAAAGAACTAAGGAAACTCGAATTTGTAGAGAAGGTAGAAGTGCTGGGAACAGGTGTGTAGGTGAAAAACTACAACCGGCTCTCAGCTTTCTTTTTAAAAAAATAAGGGGAGTGGGGAAATAGTGAAGGTTGGATATTTAGGACCAAAGGCTACATTCACAGAGTTAGCAGTGAAAAAGGTTTTTCAAGGATTTGAACTTGTGCCCTATCAGACGATTCCTGCAAGTGTCGATGCCATCGTAGATAAAGAAGTGGATCTTGCTGTCGTTCCAATTGAGAACGCTTTGGAAGGCTCTGTAAATATTACACTTGATTATTTAACACATGTTGTTCAGATCCCAATTATTGGTGAAATTACGTTACCCATTAAGCAACATTTGATGGTTCATCCTGATAATATGGACAATTGGCGTGATGTGAGTAAGGTATACAGCCACTCCCATGCGATTGCCCAGTGCCATAAATTTTTACATAATCAATTAAAAGGAGTGCCGTTTGAGAGTGTGTCTTCCACTGCAGCAGCGGCGCAAATGGTAATGGAACAGCCTGACTTAAAAGCGGCCGCGATTGCGAATGAATTAGCGGCGAAAGAATATGGGTTGGCGATAGTCCAAAGAAACATCCATGATTTTGACCATAATCACACGCGGTTTGTGGTCCTAACAAAAGAGAATTTTGATTTTCAGGCCATGAGTGGTTCATCCCATTACAAAACGACACTAATGGTTACATTGCCTGAGGACGACCAAGCGGGAGCCCTTCATCAAGTGTTATCAGCGTTCGCCTGGAGAAAGTTAAACTTATCAAAAATTGAATCTCGGCCGATGAAAACTGGAATTGGCAATTATTTTTTCATTATTGATATCGAAATGGAATTTGATGAGGTATTGATACCTGGAGCAATGGCTGAGTTAGAGGCATTAGGCTGTAGTGTTAAATTATTAGGAAGCTATCCATCCGTTATGGTGAAATTGGATTAATACTAAAGGACCCGAGAATTTCGGGTCCTTTTATTGTTCTGTCTATCAAGGCTCTATTCAATCATAAAACCTTCTGCCTTAAGGGCTTCTTCGGCTTTATCTAAGACTTGGGTGCTTGAGGCTGAAATGGTATGAAGGTGGATTCCTTCCGTTAACTCAGATAATAAGGAGGCTTTGGTTTTTTGCATGTTTTCCAAGAATTGTTTAACTTCTTGGCGATTTGAAACCATAATCGATGCGGTCAAATCTCCGTAAACCGTGTGTTCAATTTTTACATCTTTCACTAACACACCATGGTCAACTAGCAGATTTAGCTCCCTTTCTGTGTCTTCCGGTAAATGTCTGCATGCGATTGTTCTTTCAAAGGAATAAGTGCTGGAGTTTTGCTTTAAATAAATATACCCTTGGCTGGTTGCAATAATGGGTTCATTTTTAGCCTTAAGAAGAGTGATATCCCCGACGATCACCTGTCTGCTTACATTGGTTCGATTGGCAAGTTCACTTCCTGTCAGCGGGACAGGGCTATCTTTTAACTGTTGTAGAATTAAAGACCTCCTTTCCTCTCCCAATATTTTTTTTTGCTCGACCATATAATTCCTCCTATTTCTATTGCTGTTTACCTATTTTAGCACAGTTTAAATTTTTTATATAACGGAAATGGACTTGAATGCGTTCACGATTTTAACCATACTTTCCCCAAGTTGAATAACATCCTCCAAGCTAGTGGAATGGCCAAAAGAGATGCGGATAAACTCTTTTGCTTCTGCAGTCGTTAATCCTAGTGCCTGCGTGACTTTGGCCGGGGACTGCATGCCAATCTGACAGGCGCTGCCCGTTGAAATCGCAAACCCTAATCGATTGCATTCCAGCATCATCCATTGGCCCTCCATTCCGGAAATCCGAAGCCCGATAATACTAGCGAGCTGCGAACCTTGGTCACCTTGATAAATATTCACTTGTTCCTTAATGGGCTCAAGCGAATCCATAAAAGCTTTCCGCAACAATCGATATTTATTATGATCCGCTTGCAAGTTTCCGGTTATTTTCTGTGCGGCGACTGTCATCGCGGCAATTGCAGGGACATTGACCGTGCCTGGGCGGAATCCTTTTTCATGAGAGGTCCCTGGAAAAAACGACTGCCATTTAATACGGGGATCAACATAGACGCCCCCAATCCCTTTGGGTCCATATATTTTATGCCCGGAAAAAGAAAAACTGCTGACATGCGGAGCAATTGATTTTAGATCCATTTTTCCAAAAGATTGAACAAAATCGCTGTGAAGATGAATATTGTGGGCCTTGCAAATTTTAGCGATTTCAGCGATTGGCTGGATCGTCCCAATCTCAGAATTAACATGCTGCAGTGTCATTAGTATGGTTTCTGGTGTAATCGACTTTTCAAGTTGTTCAAGATTGATCAAACCATTTGAATGTAACGGAAGCAATGTGATGTCATAGCCAGTTTCCTTTAGTCTGTTAAGTGCACCATGAACGGATGAATGTTCCGCCACACCTGCGATAATATGGTTTCCTTTCTTTTTTGGGGAGGATAACAAGGCTTCTATTGCTAAAAAATTCCCCTCAGATCCACCACTAGTGAAGAATATCCCATTTTTATCAACCCCAACTAGATTAGCCAGTTCTTCGCGGCAATTTTCAAGTAAGGCAGCTGATTGCCCTCCGATATCATGGAGGCTGCTGGAATTGCCAAAGTATTCAGTGGCAACTTTCAAATACACTTCTGCTGCTTCAGGGTCTAATGGAGTTGTCGCTGCAAAATCAAAATATTTCATCATACATCTCCAATACTCGAATTTTTTTTGGTTGTGGTAAAGATCATTGATGATTTTAAAGTCCACGTTGATCGAAGCGCCCTTCGCTGCAATCAACAGCCAAGTTTAACACCGAGCATTTCTACTTTTCTATAAAAATACTTGTTTTTAGTTTAAATCTATGTAAATATATATGTCAAGACACCTGTTAGGTCAGGAGGATTATTTGATGACAAATGACGATGTATTAATTATTGGAAGTGGAATAGCCGCTTTACAGCTGGCTGTACAATTAAATAATGAATTGAATGTGAGAATTCTCACAAAGGGGAAATTACGAACGGCAAATTCGTATCTGGCCCAAGGTGGGATTGCGGCAGCGTTGGGTGCAAATGACCATCCTTCTAAACATATTGTCGATACGCTGGAAGCGGGAAGATTTCACAACAATCAAGAGGCTGTTCAGCAAGTCATTAATGCCGCACCGGATCTGATCAACAACATTGCTCGCCAAGGGGATATATTTGATAAAGATCCAGCGGGGGAATTGTTTCTTGGGATGGAAGGGGCTCACAGCGAAAAGAGAATTGTACATGGCGGTGGCGATGCCACTGGCAAAAACGTCATGGAGTTTCTGATCAGTCAGCTCAATCGTAAGAAAAATATCACGGTCGAAGAGAATGTTTTCGCCTATGAATTACTGCTAAATTCCGAACAGAAACGTTGTGTGGGTGTTAAAGCCAAAACATCAACAGGTGCGATTCAAAGGTTTTACGGCAATCATGTCATTATCGCGACAGGCGGCTGTGGACAACTATATACCTACACTTCCAATGCTAAAACAGTCAGCGGCGATGGAATTGCGATGGCTTATTTAGCCGGTGCTGATATCGTTGATATGGAATTTATTCAATTTCACCCTACGCTTTTATCTATAAACGGTGAAACAAAGGGGTTAATTTCTGAAGCCGTTAGGGGAGAAGGGGCGACCCTTGTTACCGAGGATGGTACTCCTATTATGGAGGGTGTCCACCCCTTAAAAGATCTTGGCCCGAGGCATGTGGTCTCGCAACGGATCTATGAATTTATAAAAAAAGGCAAACAAATTTATTTGGATATAAGCAAAATTGAAGAATTTAGTAAAAGATTTCCTTCGATTACTTCTATTTGTGAGGGCAATGGAATCCGTATCTCGGATGGGAAAATCCCTGTCGCACCCGGAAGTCATTTTTTAATGGGAGGAATTAAAACCGATTTAATTGGACGATCTTCGATTGATGGGCTTTATGCGATTGGGGAGGCCTCCTGCACGGGGTTGCACGGTGCGAATCGTTTAGCTAGTAATTCCTTATTAGAGGGATTATTTCAAGGGGAACAGTTGTCGAAATGGATCAATGAAGCGGGTAAAGAAACACAAGTTTTCGTGCAGGATTATTTTTATTATCCAACGAAGGAAGAAAAAATGAATTTGCCAACCTTTGAAAAAATTAAAGCATTAATGATGGAACGGGTTGGAATTGTCCGAAATAAAGCAAATCTGAAAAAGCAGCAAGCTTGGGTATCTCAATTTAAGGCTGAACAGATCCATTTAGATACTTGTTCAACACAAGACATGACCAAGGTTTTTATGCTGATCATCGCCAATCTAATCACAGAATCTGCATTGAAGCGGACAGAGAGTCGGGGCGGTCACTTTAGAAGTGATTTTCCGAAAGAAGAAAATCACAGTTGGTTAAGGAAATCAATTATTCATAACTATAATCAGGGAATGGAGAAGTCCAATGAACACATTGAAACTGCGCTCGCAACTTGAGAAATTTTTTATGGAAGATATCGGGGAACAGGATATTACGACCGATCTAATCTTTGGTGATGATACAAATGGGGAAATTGTTTTTCTTTCAAAAGATGATGGTGTTTTTTGTGGAGAAGAAATTATCAAAACCGGATTTCAGCTGTTAAATAACGAAATTTCAACTCAAGTGTTTGTGAAGGATGGTCAAGCAATCAAATACGGCGATAAGTTAGCACATGTCTCTGGAAAAATAGCTGATTTATTAAAAGGGGAAAGAGTCATCCTTAATCTTATTCAACGGATGAGCGGAATTGCTACCTTAACTCGTCAAACAGTTACCACCCTTGATAGTGGACATACAAAAATTTGTGATACACGGAAAACTACGCCGGGACTCCGAATGCTTGAAAAATACGCTGTTCGCACTGGGGGCGGTTTTAATCACCGTTTTGGATTATACGATGGGGTCATGATTAAAGACAACCACATTTCGTTTGCCGGCTCGATTACCAAGGCGGTAGAAGCGATTCGCAAAAATGCCGGTCATATGGTGAAGGTTGAAGTTGAAACGGAGACGGAAGCACAAGTGATTGAAGCCGTAAACGCAGGGGCGGATGTCATCATGTTTGATAATCGGACCCCTGACGAAATTAAGGAATTGATAAAATTAGTCCCAGCTAACATCATTACCGAAGCCTCAGGCGGAATCCAATTAGCCAATATTGCTGATTTTCGGGATACAGGTGTAGATTATATCTCACTTGGATACTTAACTCATTCATATAAAGCACTCGACATCAGTGTAAAAGTACTTTGGAATAAGGGAGATGAGTAAAATGAATATTTTGGCTACATTACAAAAAAATATCATGATTCCTGAAAAATACAAGCAAATGACGAGAGAAGAACTCGAAAACCGTGTGATTGAGGTAAAGAAACAGCTCGGTTCACGTCTGTTTATTCCAGGTCATCATTATCAAAAAGACGAAGTGGTTCAGTTTGCTGATGCGACAGGAGATTCCCTGCAACTTGCACAATTATCAGCTGAAAATACAGAAGCTGAATTTATTGTTTTCTGTGGTGTACATTTCATGGCAGAAACAGCAGATATATTAACAAGTGAAAAGCAAAGGGTGATCTTGCCTGAT
The DNA here is from genome assembly GCF_041106275.1 of Neobacillus sp. BF23-41. NCBI lineage: Bacteria > Bacillati > Bacillota > Bacilli > Caryophanales > Bacillaceae > Neobacillus > Neobacillus sp. BF23-41. The sequence continues at coordinate 386,435 of NZ_JBGBPR010000003.1, read as the reverse complement.
ATGCGCGCAGGTTGTTCGATGGCTGATATGGCGGATATCCAGCAAACAGAAAGAGCATGGGAAACGCTTCAGGAAATATTCGGGGACACGATTCTTCCATTAACATATGTCAATTCAACCGCAGCAATTAAATCATTTGTCGGTGCAAATGGCGGGGCTACGGTCACTTCATCCAATGCAGAGACGATGGTTAAGTGGGCATTTGAAATGAAGGAAAGAATATTATTTTTACCAGATCAGCATTTAGGAAGAAATACTGCCGCTGATTTAGGCGTAGGTTTAGACGAAATGGCGATTTGGAATCCAATTAATCATGTCCTGGAATACGAAGGTGATTTTTCAAAAATTAAAGTAATCCTTTGGAAAGGGCATTGCTCGGTTCATGAGAATTTCACTGTCCAAAATGTTAGCGATACACGCAGTCAATATCCTGATATGAAAATTATCGTTCATCCGGAATGCCGCCGTGAGGTAGTGGAATTAGCGGATATGGCAGGATCAACAAGTTATATTATCAAAGCGATTGAAAGTGCTGAGCCCGGAACAGCTTGGGCGATTGGAACGGAGATGAATCTTGTCAATCGCTTAATAAAAAATCACCCTGATAAAAAGATCATCTCGTTAAATCCGCATATGTGTCCGTGTCTAACCATGAACCGAATTGATCTGCCACATTTAGTTTGGAGCCTAGATACACTAGAAGAGACAAATAATATTATTAAAGTAAGTCCTGAGATTGCTGAAAATGCAAAATTAGCGCTTGAACGGATGTTAAAAAATTCATAATAAATGTTAAAAAAGATGCAATTTAGCTGATTGCATCTTTTTTATATTTTAGGGGGGATTCATATTCTTTTGAAAAATAGCATAAGTTTTTGTGAAGAAGGATAGCACTTTGCCCATTTTCACATAGACTATATGGACTTATGCCATAGGAGGGGAAATCAGAGTGAAGATCCATATCGTACAGAAAGGGGATACTCTTTGGAAGATTGCCAAGAAGTACGGCGTGAATTTTGAAGAGCTGAAAAAGATGAATTCACAGCTCAGCAACCCTGATATGATTATGCCCGGTATGAAATTAAAGGTCCCAACTTCAGGTGGAACGATAAAAAAGGAAGCACCGATGGGAACAAAACCAGGTACAACAATCAACTTAGGAGTTAAGAAAGAAAAGCCGCTTGCTGAGCAACCGTTAGTCAAAGAGAAACCCGTAAAAGAAGCACCGATTAAGGCAGCGCCAATTAAAGAAGCTCCAATCAAGGAGGCACCGATAAAAGCAGCACCAATTAAGGAAGCACCAATTATTAAAGAAGTACCAAAAGTACCTTATACTCCAAAAATGCCTCTACAAATAGTCCCAGAAATAGATATCAACAATTATTACATGATGAACATGCAAAATATGACTGTTCAACAGCCGCCTAAACCTGCCAATATACTTCCTGAGATAAAAGAAGTACCAAAAAAAGAAGTGCCAATCAAAGAAGTACCAAAAAAAGAAATGCCAATCAAAGAAGTACCAATCAAAGAAGTACCAATAAAAGAGACTCCAATAAAAGAGAATATTGTTTATGCTCCACCACCAGTCATGGAAGCACCTGTAGAAGTGGCACCGCAACAAGATTATTGTGTACCAGTTACGCCAGTCATGCCTGGCCCAGGATTCTGTCCACCATTTGGAGCTGGTTTCCCGATGGAAATGAACCCATTCATGCCTTACCCGCAAATGCAAGGTGGGGGTATGCCGATGCCAATGCCTTACTCGCAAATGCAAGATGGTGGTATGTCGATGCCAATGCCTTATCAACAAATGCAAGATGGTGGTATGTCGATGCCAATGCAGCCAAGTGGGTATCCTGGTAATGCTCCGTCAGTTGCAGGTGCATCGTTTGTAGCGCCGCCGTTCCATGATGAATCATCATCCTTTATGCCGCAGCTGCCTGTTATGAACCCAGCGTATAACCCGAGCGCAGTAATGGGTGCGCAATCACCACAGCAGCCAATGGGTTACCCTTCAATGGCCCCAGCAGGATATGGTCAAATGCCACAAGGTTTTGGCCAACAAATGCCAGCAGGTTTCGGCCAACAAATGCCAGGAGGATATGGT